>JAJRQX010000029.1 GCA_024280065.1 Aquificota bacterium | reverse complement strand
TCATAGCTGAGCCAAAGAGATACACCAACATACTTGAGGAGGAGGAGCTCAGGCACTTTCCCAAGTGGGTTTCAAGATACCTCAGACACCTGAACGGCATCCTCTACAGGGACACCCAGAGGGTCCCCATGTACGTCTCCTTTGAGGAAACTCCATGGTTCGTTGAGAACCTTGAGAGGTTTGCCACCCTTGTGAAGGAACAGCTTGAGTATCAGGAGGGGATACTCATCCTTGAAGGGGATGCCGGTGTGGGAAAGAACTTCCTGGTAGAGGTCTTTTCCGCTCTGACCAACAGACCCCTATTCATAGTTCCCTGCAATTCAAAGATGGAAAAGGAGGACATAACCTTCGTATACGAGTTTGATCCGAAAAGGGGAACGAGGAGGGTTTACTCGGACTTAGTAAAGGCCCTCCAGACCCCAGGAGCTGTCGTTTACCTTGACGAGATAAACACATTACCACCCTCCCTGGTCAAGATCTTCAACCCTCTCTTTGACTACAGGAGGTACCTCGTCCTCTCCCAGGGTGAGGTGGTGAAGGCAAGGGAGGACATAATACTTGTCGGCGGTATGAACCCTCAGAATTACCTCGGTGTCTCCGAGCTCCCCCAGGACATAAAGTCAAGGGCAGACGTCATGTATGTGGACTACCCGCCCTTCTATGAGGAAGGAGGCTTCTACTATCCTGATGAAGCGATCATACTAAAGGACTACACGGAGCACCTGAGGGACTTGTCTAAGGAGGACTTCACCTACCTCTGGTATCTGATTGTGAACGATGTAGCAACCGAAAGAGGAGAGAAGGTGAGGACTCCGGAGAGGGAGAGGGAGGTCCGTCTTATCTTTGAGCTACTCAAGATAGCCAACGAGATAAGGAAGGCATACAGGGCCTATCAGACCCAGCAGTCGGAGGAGCCTGTGGAGTTCGTCTTTTCAATAAGGGACACGATAAGGTGTGCGAGGAGATTGAGGAAGTACGGGAACGCCAGGAGAGCTGTTGAGGAAACCATAATTCCCAAGATAAGCTCCCCCTTAGAGAAGGAAATAGTGAGGAGTATAATTGAAAGGGTGTGAAGAAGTTCGTGATCTGGGGAAGGAACCCCGTCCTTGAGGCCCTGAGGTCCGGGAAAAACCTTGAGAAGATATACGTTGCCCACGACACATCCTTACCCGGAGAGATAGTCAGACTTGCCAAGGAGAGAGGGGTGAAGGTCCAGAGGGTCTCAAGGAGAAGGGTGGAAGAGCTTGCTGGGACCAAGAAGACCCAAGGTTTGGTAGCTCTTGTCAGTCCTGTTGAATATGTACCGCCTGAGAACCTTTTTGAGGAAACCATAAACAGGAACTCATTCTTCATTGTCATAGATCACATAACGGATCCACAGAACGTAGGGAACATAGCGAGGACCTGCGAGGTCCTTGGGGGTGTGGGTCTTCTTGTTCCGAAGGACAGGACCGCACCGATCAACGAGACGGTGGTCAAGGCTTCCTCAGGGGCTCTCTTCCACCTCAAGGTCTCAAAAGTGGCCAGTCTGTCAAAGGCCCTGATGGATTTCAGGGAGATGGGAGGCTGGATCGTGTCAGTTGAGAAGGGGGGTAAAGACATAAGGGATGTAGAGGTACCGGTCCCCTGTGCCCTGATCTTAGGCTCCGAGGATAAGGGGGTCTCCGAATCCCTGCTCAAGATCTCGGACCTGACGGTCAGCATACCCATGTGGGGTAAGGTAAACTCCCTGAACGTTGGGTCCGCGGGAGCGATAGCCATGTGGGAAGCGGTGAAGAACCTGAGGAGATGACCTCCTTTATCCTCTGGAGCGGTGGTAAGGAGAGCTATCTTTCCCTGTTGAAGGCCAGAAAAAGGGGCTTTGACGTAAGGTTTGCCCTTTCTTACGTTGAAAGGAGAACAAGGAGGCTTATAGGCTGTCATATCAGGGAGGAGGTGATCAGAGAGCAGGTAAGCAGGATAGGACTTGAGTTTGTCCCGGTTTACGGTTCAAGAAGAAAGGGAGATTTTCTGAAGAATCTTAGGGACACACTCATCTCCCTTGAGGGTATAGAGGCAGGTGTATTCGGAGATATATCCAGTATAGAACACAGGTTTATGGTTGAGAGGGAGTGTCGTGATCTGGGCATCAGACCTATCTTTCCCCTGTGGTGGGTTGATGAACTGACAGCAGTTAAAGAGGCCGTTTCAGTTTGTGACCCGCTCGTGATCTGCAGACGTATTGGACTGGTGAAGAGACGCACCCTTGGGAAGGTGCTGACCCTTGATGTAGCCAAGGAACTCTTTGACAAAGGTCTATCACCGTCCGGTGAGAGGGGAGAGTATCAGACCCTGGTGGTGAGAGGTGAGGATTTCTCACTGAAAGTTGGATGGGACAGGACCTTCAGGAGATCCTATTATGAATGTATAGACATTAAGCTGGAGAGATGAGATGAGGGTTTTTGTAACCGGGGGAACGGGTTTCGTAGGAAGGTATGTAGTCAGAAAACTTTTAGAAGAAGGATACGAGGTCCATCTGGGTGTCAGGAACCCTGAGAAGGCAAAGGCCCTCTTCGGGGACAGGGTGAAGGTTCATAGGGTAAACTTCTCCTCAAAGGAGTCTGTTCTGAAAGCCTTGAAGAGCACAAACCCAACCTACATTATACACCTCATAGGCATACTCTACGAGGAGAGGTCAAAGGGGATAACCTTTGAGGAGGTCCACTACAGGCTCTCCGTAAACCTATACGATGCAGCCCTTGAGGTGGGTGTGAAGAAGGCGGTCCACATGAGCGCCCTCGGGACCCATGACAACGCTCCCTCAAGGTACCACCAGACCAAGAGGTGGGCGGAGAGGCACCTTATAGAGAGCGGTCTGAACTACGTCATACTGAGACCTTCCATAATATTAGGGCCGGAACAGAGGCTCTTCTCGGATATGGACAGGATAACCAGATGGGCGAGGGCGGTAGCCCTCCCGGGAGGGGGTAACTACAGGTTCCAGCCCGTGGACGTGAGGGACGTTGCGGAGGTCTTCGTAAAGTGCTTGAGGAAAAGAAAGCCCGACAAGAAGATCTTTGAACTCTGCGGGACAAAGGTTGTGACCTTTAAGGAACTCCTCAGGGATGTCTTCAGACACTTAGGAAGGAGAGTCCTAATGATACCCCTCCCGAAGGGGTTCATGTTCTACACCGCAAAGGTAATTGAGCTCTTTCTTGAACCGCCACCCTTCTCATCGGACCAGATGCTCATGATGTGGAGGGACAACGTGTGTGGAGGGATGGAAGATGAAGCTGTCCCGAACGGCGTGAAGGAGATCCTCGGTAGAGACCCTGTACCTTACGAAGAGTCCCTCAGGTGGTCTTTGGAAACCTACCTCTCAGGAGGTAGTTCTTGATGAGATAGTTCTGGACTATGTTCAGTATGTTGTTCACGGTCCAGTAGAGGACCAGACCTGACGGGAAGCTGGCGAAGAGGATGGTGAAGGCAACGGCGGATATGTACATTATCAGGTTCTGCTTGGGATCAGGGCTTGGAGTTATCTTCTGCTGGAGTATCATCGTCAGACCCATAACCACGGGTAGTATGTAGAAGGGATCCTTTTCGGCCAGGCTGGGTATCCAGAGGAGACCCGTCAGCTTCAGGTCAACGGTTATTATTAGGACCTTGTAGAGGGCAAAGAATATGGGTATCTGGACGAGTATGGGAAGGCAACCGCTCATCGGGTTAAAACCTATCTCCGAGTAAAGCTTCATCATCTCCTCCTGCATCTTGGCCGGGTCGTCCTTATACTTCTTCCTGATCTTCTCAAGTCTTGGTGCGGCCTCTTGGAGCTTCATCATTGACACAGTGCTCTTGTAGTTAAGCGGGAAGAACACAACCCTGAGGATCAGGGTCAGTATGACTATGGATAGGACCCAGCTACGGGTGATCTCATAAACCCAATACATGAATATGAATAGAGGCTTGACTATTATCTTGAGCATGCCGTAGTCAAGCAGGTCACCCAGGTCCAGCTCCCTTATCCTTGAGTAGTATTTTGCGCCCATATACATCAGGAGGGGTCCCTTAGCCTCCACATAGGTGAAGGTTACCTGCCTATCCTCTTTGTAGGAGACCTTCTCAACGACAACGGACCCGATATCTCCCTTGAAGCCTTTAAAGAAGTATCTGCTTTCCTCCCCTGCGAACTCTATATCACCCTCAAAGACCTCCCTTCCCTTTACATCTTCCGGATCCACCCTTATGACCTCCCCACCCAGCTTGATGACGGGACCCTCGTGGGTGTAGAAGGACCTCTCTGAAGGATGGGTGCCTGCGAGAACGTATACGGGCCTTTCTTTTAAGTCCGTCTCAATCTTCAGTATGAAGTGGGTTCCTTTGTTCTCTAAGACCTTCCTCAGTTTCACCTTCTCGTCCTCCAGTATCAGGACTATCCTGTCACCCTCCTCAAGGACCCTGTAGGTTCCGAAGTTTATCCGCTGGTCTATGTCCGGGTCTCCTGTGAACACCTCAAGGGGGAAGACTTTAAGGTCCTTCTCGGCTTCGGATATGAGATCAAACCCGAACCTCTTGTCAACGAGCCTGACTATCCTACCGCCGATGAGGGCTATCTCAAGGCTGTAGTCTCCGAGATCTAACCTTACAGTGTCCCCTGTCCCTGCATTTTCCCTCCTGGTTCCTAACATCAGCTTGGGAATGGGCTTCGGCTTTCTTTCTTCCACTTCTTCCTTTCTTTCCCCTTCGGGAGATGTTGCGGGCTTGAAGTAGTAGTAAGATATGAGCTCAAAGCCGAGTATGAAGAAGGCTATTAGAGCCATCGCTATGAAGATCCTCTTCGGATCGGGTCCCTGTCTCTCTATCAAGGCAGATCAACACCTCCCTTAGACCAGGGATTGCACCTGAGAACCCTCCAGAGGGTTTTGAGAAGCCCCTTCAGGACACCGTGCTTTTCCACGGCCAGCACGGCGTACTCCGAACAGGTAGGGTAGAACCTGCAGGAGGGCGGGTAGAGAGGAGAGAGGAAAGCCCTCCAGAACCTAAGCAGGGCTAAAACCGATCTCTTCATTAAGGAGCCAACCTCTTCCTGCCCTTCCTCCTTCTCCTCTGGATTATCCTCCTGCCAGCCTTAGTCCTCATGCGAGCCAAGAAACCGCTCTTCCTCTTCTTCTTCCGTATAGATATGTGCGGCTTCAGTCCTTCGGTGGCCATGGTCCACCTCCTCAGAAGCCTGCCTTACCCGTGAATATGCCCGTAAAGACGAACACTATGGAGAAGAGGAGAGCGTACAGGGCAAGGGTCTCAATGAAGGCCAGACCTATGAACATTATCGTCTGAAGCCTTCCACCCACGTTCGGGTTTCTCGCTATGCCTTCTTGGGTTCCCCTGACCGCGTGGCCCATACCTATGCCCGTTCCCAAGGCCGCAAGGCCTATCGCGAGCCCCGCCGCCAGGGCTAAAAGGCCGTAGAAAAGGGCCCTGTCAGAGGAGGAAGCGGTCTGCTCAGCTCCGAAGCCTATTAGGGGCATAAGGGTCAGGGCGATAGCAAGAGCCTTTCCTCTCATTTCCTACCTCCTTTTACTTTATTATCAAAGAGGGAATCTCAACCTCATCTATAGCCCTGCATACGGAGGGATTGACTTCACAGCCCCAGATTATCATGTCAACCTTCTCAGAATTTACCTTCCTGAGGACCTCCTCCCTAAGGTCCCCTGCTACCGCCTCTACATGGATCTCATCCCCGCCCAGGTGTCTCCAGATACCCCTTATCCTGTCTGTGATCCTTCTCTTGGCCTCGGGTAGGGTGTCTTTCGGTATGGGAAGGCCGAGGGACACGCTCGCCTTCTCAAGCCTGTAAAGGTCTTCAAGAACAACGAGAACCTTCTTGCCGGCTGAGAACTTCTCTCCTACCTCTCTCAGCATCTCAAGGGCCTTTCCGCAGTCTGAGGAAGAGTCCGTAAGCACAAGGAGAACCTCCATATCAGTGCTCCTCGTGGGCCACAGCCCCCGCAAGGTAAACCACGGACAGGATCATGAAGACATATGTCTGTATGAAGACCGCCAGGAACTTTATAGCTATTATGAATACCAACGCTACAGGAGACAGGGCCATGGTGAACGGGTTCTTAATGGCGACACCAACAAGAGCTAAAAGCAGTATCGCCCCTCCCTTCATGTTCGCAAACAGCCTCAGGGACAGGGTAATCGGCCTAGCTATGTGGGAGATTATCTCCACCACGAAGAAGAAGGGTGCGAGCCAAGGTATAGGTCCCATGAAGCGCTTGAAATACCTTATACCGTGCTCCCTTATACCCTCAAAGTTGTAATAAAGGAAAACTATCAGGGCCATAGCTAAGTTTGTGTTCATGTTCCCCGTAGGGGCTTCAAGTCCGGGGACCATACCGAGCAGGTTTGAGAAGAATATGAAGAGTC
>JAJRQX010000028.1 GCA_024280065.1 Aquificota bacterium | reverse complement strand
GGGCCTTCCGTCGTACATAAGGTTTTCACCGATGAACACCTTAACCCTAAATGGGTCTATGGGAAACTCTGTGCTGCCGGCAGCGGCCAGGATCCTGCCCCAGTTTGGGTCTCTCCCATAAACCGCGGTCTTTACGAGGAGGGAGCTCGCCACAGCTCTCGCTATTTCCCTTGCCTTTATTCCCATGGACGCTCCCTTCACAGTCACCTTTATAACCCTCGTAGCTCCCTCACCGTCCTCAACTATCTTCTTGGCCAGGGATAGGGAGACCTCATAGACCAGGTCCCTCACGAGTTCAGGGTCCTCCTCCACCTCACCGAGGGCTACGAGGCCGAAACTGTCGTTGGTGCTTTCGCAGTTGTCAACGGTTATGGAGTTGAAGGTCCTCTCGCAGACGTCAGTGTGTATATTCCTCAGTGTTGAGCGGTCAAGGTCCGCGTTTGTGAACACGAAGGCAAGCATGGTTGCCATTGAGGGGTTTATCATACCCGCCCCCTTGGCAAACCCGAACACCTCCAACGGGCCTTTTCTTATAAATTCAAACTTAGGAAATCTGTCCGTAGTCCCTATAACCTGAGATGCCCTTTCAAGGTCGAGGGGCTCAAGTGCGGAGCATGCGTCCTCTAAAGCTTTCAAAACCCTGTCTATAGGCAAAGGTCTCCCTATAACCCCCGTTGAGAACACGAGGACCTCCTCTGGAGAGGCCTCTATCATGTTTGCTACCTTCTCCGCCATGAGCCTTGCGTGATCTATACCCTCCTCTCCGGTCCCGCAGTTCGCGTTTCCGCTGTTCACCACAAAAGCCCTTACCGATCTCCTCTTGCTGAAGACCCTCTGTGAGTAAATGATTGACCCTGCCCTGAAGTGGTTGTCTGTAAAGAGGAAGGAGGCGGGGCAGGTGTAAGGAAGGACCACCACCAGGATGTCGGGGTCTCCGGACTCCTTCAGGCCGGCCCTGGAGACCCCCATCAGGATATCAGGCATGAAATCCTATTCCTCCTGCACCCTTATGACTATGAACTCAACCCTCCTGTTTGTGAGCCTGCCTATACTCGTTTCGTTCGTGGCTATGAACCTTTCCTTACCGAAGCCCACTATCTCTATCTTCTCCTCAGGTATCCCGTGCCTGACAAGATACTTCTTTACGGACAAGGCCCTCTTATAGGCAAGGCGAACGTTGTAATCCTTAGGTCCTATTATGTCCGTGTAACCCTCTATCCTGACCTTCACGAAGGGGTTCTCCTTTAAGGTCTTTATCACCTCGTTCAGTATGGGTATGTACTCCCTCTTTATGTTGTATTTGTCAAAGTCAAAGTGGATCCTTGCGGTTATCTTGAGGGGTTCCTCTACGAGCTTGGGCTTCCTCTCCTCGGGAGGTCTCTCCACCACCTCTTCCGGCTTCGGCTCCTCGGGCGGAGGGAGAGCTACCACCTTCTTCCTTCCTGTGTAGCACTCAAGCTCGTTCTCCATAGCGACCCTCAGCCTGCTCTCCGCTATCCTACTTACCGTGCTGACCTCGTTGTAAAACCTGAGGACGAGGGCGGAGTTCGGCTCTTCTTTGGAGAGCTCATAAACAAGAGCGTCGTAGAAGGCCTCAGCCCTACCGAGCTCTTCGGGTGAGCAGTTCATACCTCTGTTGTTCCTAAGAAACTCAAGCCTGTTTCTTATGTCCCCAAGGTCAACGAGGGTAAAGGCCTGTGACTTTACCCCTTCATTCTCCCTCTTCGGCAGGGTATCAAGGGGTGTCAGCTCTTCAGCTCCAACGAAAGCTGCGCTTATGGCCTTTGAAGCGTAGTTCATAGTCCTTATGGCGAAGACCTTTGACCCAACGTCATCCGCTTCTGAGGCGAGTATGGTTGATATCTCCTTGTAGCTCCTTGTCTTTGAGTATAGGTAAGGTGCTTTTTCCATGGCCCCAACTTCGTAAGCCTTCACCACAGCCCTCTGGGCCTCATCTATACCTTGGGTCACCCTGAAAGCGAAGGAGAAACCCGCTAAAAGGAGAACCAGTATAAAGCTCCCCTTTCTCATCACATCCCTCCCTTCATTATACTATACGGTTTATAACACCTTTAATTTAACACCTGATCACATCTTTTGTGTAAGAGGTTATGTCCATAACCACACACCTGTCCACAAGCTCCTTGGCTCTCCTTGAAGAGCCGTATAGCCTCCTGAGGTCTGGCTTGAACACGTCAAAGAAGTCCTCGTAAACCTCCCTCCCGAGGGTCCCAAGGGCGTAGATCTTTCCGTCCTCATAGGAGAGGACTATAGCTGTTAGCGGAAAGGGAGCGGGTCCTCCTATGACCTCACCTCCCCTCGCAGGGTCAAAGGCGGACATGTGGGCACAGCACTGGATAACCCTGTCCCTACCTGCAACCTTTGCAACCTTACCCTTAGGGTAGTAGTTTATGAAGGTCTGGTCTGGTGTAGGGTAGCTGAGCTGGTGTGAGCATATGGCCGAGAAGGCCACTATGCTCCTTTTGGGACCTACACCGCCCGGCCACATGTAGGACTCACCGTTCTTGGCCTTCACCTTTACTGGTTTCACCTCGCTGTCTAGGTCCATCAGCAGACAAGGTGTTGACCTGTAGGGGTAGAAGAAGATGTATTCCTTTAGTGGTGATACATCCTCAGGTCTGATAGGCTCTCCGTTCTCCTTAACGAGGAGAGCCTTCTTGTAGGGTTTGAAGCTGGTCTCTTCTGCCCTCAGGATACCGGTTATAAAAGAGGGAGGAGCCAGGGCGACCGCCGTGCAGACCTTTATAAAGTCCCTCCTGTCCATGCACCACCCCCTTAAAAAAAAGTTAAAAGGAGGCGACGGGAAGAGGGGAGGTCAGCTGAACATGTCCCTGTAGAGAGCCCTCGCCCACTCAAAGGTTGCCCTCGCGAGCTGTTCTGACCTCCTGTTCTCCACGTTCACCTTCTTCTTTACTGGTGCCCCCTTCTTCCTGTCTATGTCGTAGATAACGTTTATGACTATAGCCTCTTTGGGATCACCGTTTACCATGGAGTAGCATGTGTTGGTGGGAGCCCTGACAGCCTCCTTGGGGTCCTTACCCTTCATCAGGGCTACGAGAGCCTTGACTACCATAGTCTGGGTGTGGTTGTGGGCCATATCACCGCTCTTGGGGAAACCCTTCACCGATGCGGCGTCTCCCGCTACGAAAATTCTCGGGTCCTGTTTTGACTGGAGAGTTAGCGGATCCACATCGCACCACCCCGTCTTCGGGTTAACGAGACCCACCTTCCAGGCGAGATCTCCCGCCCTGTGAGGCGGGTTCAGGTTAGCATCGTCAAACCTGAAGTCTCCCGCTGTCGTTCTTATTACTTTCTTTACAGGATCAACCTCCTTTATCTTGGCGTTGGGGACGTATTCAACGAGACCTCCGTACAGCTCTATATAGGCGTTTCTGAAACCCGGCCCTTTAGGTTTTATGTCCTTTTTCGGGTCAAGGATTATCAGCTTGCCCTTCACACGGTTCTTCTTGAAGACGTAGGCTATCATCGCCGCCCTCTCGTACGGAGCGGGTGGGCACCTGTGGGGAGGTGGTGGGACTATGAGAACGAAGGTCCCCTCCTCAAAGTTGTGAACCTTCCTCTTGAGAGCTATGTGCTCTGATCCGGGTATGAAGGCGGATGGGAAGTGGGTCGCACAGTAGCGGGCCATATCCTTGTCTCCTTTGAACCACGCGTCGTAGTTGTAACCTATACCGGGTGCGAGTATAAGGTAGTCGTAGTCCACGTAACCCTCGTTCGTGTAAACCCTCCTCTTGGATCTGTCTATGTCAAGGACGGTGGCGTTTATGAAGGTATAGCCGTACTTTGAAGCGGGCGTATGGAAGTCGTGCATGAGGAAGTCCATATCAACGAGTCCCCCGAGCCAGACGTTGCTGATAGGGCAGGACATGAAGATCTTCCTCTTCTCTATGAGGACCACATCCGCGGAGGGCATCTCCTTCTTTATGTGCTTTGCCGCGGTAACGCCCGCCCATCCGCCGCCAACTATGACTACCCTGTTCCCCTTGGGAGGCGGTAGCATACGCCCGGCAGTCTTGACGGGCTTTGCACAGGCTGTAGACGTATGGAGGGAGGACCCTATGAGTAGCCCTGCCCCGGCTATCTTAAAAAGGTCCCTCCTGCTAACTCCGCTCATAGCTCCACCCCCTTTCTAAGGTTTTTCCCGATTTTATTAAGCAAAAGCTGTGCCAGACGAATGTCTTGGAAGTTGAGGATTTCAGGAGACGGTCTCAGGAGCGGTGTGTCAGATATGACACAAGCAGGGTCAGATCTGTCATCTTAACAGCTTTTACACGTACGCCTAAATTGATATAGGATGGACTTTTCCCTGTTTGACAGCTTTGAGGAAGAGGTTGTAGTAATAGATAAAAACTACAGGATAGTTTACGCCAACAGAAAGTATGCGGAGGATATGGGCTACCGATCCCCTGAGGAGGTGGTGGGTAACTTCTGCTACGTTGTCTCCCACCACAGGGATGAACCCTGTGAGGGTGAGTGTCATCCCTGCCCTCTGAAGGAGATAGAGAGGCACGGCAGGTCGGTGAACGTGGTCCACACCCACTACACCCACGACAACAGGGAGCTCCCCGTTGAGATATGCGCGTTTCCTATAGAGGGTGGTGAGAAGATACTTCAGATAATAAGGACCATAAGGAGTGACAAGGAGAAGTACTACCTGTTCAGCTTGTCTCAGAAGCTCAGTTCCGTAGGCTTTCTGGCCTTAGGCATAGCCCACCAACTCAGCACACCGTTGGGGACCATCCTCCTCGCCCTTGAAGACCTTGAGAGGAAGGTAGGTAGCTGTGAGGAAATAGACCTTATAAGAGGGTCCGTTGAGACTTGCAAGAACTATGTGGACAAGCTACTTTACCTCGTGAAG
>JAJRQX010000027.1 GCA_024280065.1 Aquificota bacterium | reverse complement strand
TCAGGATCGGGGCGAGCAGTATACCGGGGAACTACATACTGCCGAACCTCATAGGGGAGTTCGTAAACAGCTTCAGAGGTAACCTTAACGTTGAGTTTTTCATAGGAGACAGCGAGGAGGTTTACAGGGGGGTTGTGGAAGGAAAGCTGGATATAGGTGTGGTCGGCTACCTGCCCGACAGGAGGGGTGTGGACTTTATAAAGTTTTACGACGACAGGATATGGGCCGTTGCCAACCCAGAGTTCGAGGACAGGACATACACCCTTGAGGAGATAGCGGAGATGCCCCTGATCGTAAGGGAAGAAGGCTCGGGGACGAGGCACGTTGTGGAGGAAACCCTCAGACACCACGGCCTCTCACTGAAGGACATGAATGTGATAGCTACTGTGGGGAGTAACGAGGCGATAAAGGCCATCCTGAGATATGTAAAGGCGTTCTCCTTTCTGTCCAGCTTCTGTGTTAAAGGGGATAAGTATCTGGTTAAGCTCCGCATATCAAGACTGGACACAATATCAAGGAGCTTCTACCTGATAAGGGACAGAAGCAGACCCCTGTCTCCGGCAGCCCAGGAGATCCTGGAGTTCTTCAAGCTGAAAGCTAAAACGATGTTTGATTTTGAGTATTGAAAAAATAAAATATACCGTGAAATATTTTCAATATCAGGAAAATCTAATATATTTAAATACAGAAATAAGCATAAAAACATAAAATTTGGGAGACTTAAAGCTGTAAAGACTCAGGTTTTCAGACTTTAAAGATACAAAACTGAGGAAGATCAGCTTACATTTTGCACGTTCCTTCGTCTTGAACCTATACTTAAGGACAGATCCTACGGAAGGGGGTGCAAAGATGAACATCTCAAGGCGAGGGTTTCTCAAGCTTTCCGCAGGAAGCTTAGGTGCAGGGCTGGTGGGCGGTCTTGGTTTTGACCTCACCAAAGCCCACGCCCGGGTGAGGGACCTTAAGATCGCCAAGGCAAAGGTCACCAAGAGTATCTGTCCCTACTGCTCCGTATCGTGCGGGGTACTGGCCTACTCTCTCTCCGACGGAGCTATGAACGTAAAGGACAGGATCATCCACATATAGGGTAACCCGGACGACCCGATAAACAGGGGGACCCTCTGCCCCAAGGGGGCTACTTTAAGGGACTTTGTAAACGCCCCCGACAGGCTCACCAAACCCCTTTACAGACCCGCGGGAGCTAAGGAGTGGAAGGAGATCTCCTGGGACGAGGCAATAGAGAAGTTCGCAAGGTGGGTCAAGGACACGAGGGACAGGACCTTCATACACAGGGACAAGGCGGGCAGGGTTGTAAACAGGTGTGACTCCATAATCTGGGCCGTTGGCTCACCCCTCGGGAACGAAGAGGGGTGGCTCATGGTCAAGATAGGCATAGCTCTGGGCCTCTCCGCACGGGAAACCCAGGCGACTATATGACACGCACCCACGGTGGCCAGTTTGGCCCCAACCTTCGGCAGGGGAGCTATGACCAACAACTGGATAGACATATCCAACTCGGACCTCGTCTTCGTCATGGGCGGAAACCCTGCGGAGAACCATCCCTGCGGTTTCAAGTGGGCTATAAAGGCCCGTGAGAAGAGGGGGGCAAAGATAATCTGCGTAGACCCGAGGTTCAACAGGACAGCTGCTGTGGCGGACATATTCGTTCAGATAAGACCCGGAACGGACATAGCCTTCCTCGGAGGCCTGATAAACTACGTCCTTCAGAACGAGAAGTACCAGAAGGAGTATGTGAGGCTGCACACAACAGCACCCTTCATAGTCAGGGAGGACTTCGGTTTCAAGGACGGCCTATTTACGGGTTATGACCCCAAGAGTAGGGAGTACGACACAACCACCTGGGACTACGAGTTTGGTCCTGACGGATACCCGAAGATGGATCCCGAGATGAAGCACCCGAGATGTGTCCTGAACATACTCAAGAAACACTACTCCAGATACACACCCGAGGTGGTGGCGAAGATATGCGGATGCACCAAGGAGGAGTTCCTGAGGGTGGCGGAAGAGGTGGCCAAGTGCGGTTCCCCCACCAAGAACATGACTATCCTCTACGCCCTCGGCTGGACACACCACTCTTACGGCACCCAGCTCATAAGGACAGCATGCATACTCCAGCTTCTCCTCGGCAACATAGGTGTGGCGGGAGGAGGAATAAACGCCCTCAGGGGACACGCCAACGTCCAGGGTATGACAGATCTGGCAGGTCAGAACAAGAACCTCCCCACGTACATAAAACCCCCTAAACCTGAAGAGCAGACCCTCGCCCAGCACCTCAGGAACAGGACACCGAGGAAGCTCCACCCGACGAGCATGAACTACTGGGCCAACTACCCCAAGTTCTTCATAAGCTTCCTAAAATGCATGTGGGGTGATGCGGCAACGCCTGAGAACGACTTTGCTTATGACTACCTTTACAAGCCGGAAGGCGGCTACAACTCCTGGGACAAGTTCATAGACGACATGTATAAGGGGAAGATAGAGGGCATGGTAACCGCAGCCCTTAACTTCCTCAACAACACCCCCAACGCAAAGAAGACCGTAAGAGCCCTGAAGAACCTCAAGTGGATGGTGGTCCTTGACCCATTCATGATAGAGACAGCCCAGTTCTGGAAGGCGGAGGGTATGGACCCATCCGAGGTGAAGACGGAGATCCTCGTCCTTCCGACAGCCACATTCCTTGAGAAGGAAGGTTCCATGACCAACAGCGCAAGGTGGATCAAGTGGAAATACAAGGCAACAGATCCTCCCGGAGAGGCGAAGGACGAGTTCTGGATATTCGGAAGGTTCTTCATGAAGATAAAGGAGCTCTATGAGAAGGAAGGCGGAGCCTTCCCCGACCCCATACTCAACCTTGTATGGCCCTACAAGAACCCCTACTACCCAACGGCGGAGGAGATACTGACCGAGATAAACGGCTACTACACAAGGGACGTGGACGGGCACAGGAAGGGCGAAAGGGTGAGACTCTTCACCGACCTCAGGGACGACGGTTCAACCGCCTGCGGAGGGTGGCTCTACTCGGGAGTGTTCCCTCCTGAGGGGAACCTCGCTAAGAGGACGGATCTGAGCGACCCCCTCGGCTTGGGGACCTATCCTAACTACGCATGGAACTGGCCCGCAAACAGGAGGGTACTCTACAACAGGGCGTCCTGCGATGAGAAGGGAAGGCCCTGGGACCCGAGCAGACCTCTCCTGAGGTGGGACCCTGAGAAAGGGAGATGGGTCGGAGACACACCAGACACCGCCGCCACAGCTCCTCCGGAGAAGGGCATAGGTGCATTCATCATGTTACCTGAAGGAAGGGGAAGGCTGTTCGCTGCCAGGAGCTACGCAACCTTCAAGGACGGTCCGTTGCCTGAGCACTACGAACCCTACGAGTCACCGGTGACCAACATCCTGCACCCGAACGTTCCCCACAACCCCGTCGCCAAGGTTTACAAGGCGGACATAGACCTACTCGGGACTCCTGATAAGTTCCCTTACGTGGCGACCACCTACAGACTCACAGAACATTACCACTTCTGGACTAAGCACATTTACGGGACATCACACCTCGCACCCGTAATGTTCGTTGAGATACCCGAGGAGCTCGCTAAGGAGAAGGGTATAAGGAACGGCGACATGGTGAGGGTTGTTACAGCGAGGGCGTCCATAGAGGCAGTGGCCCTAGTGACCAAGAGGATAAGACCCCTTAAGGTGGCAGGCAAGACGGTTTACACCATAGGGATACCTATCCACTGGGGCTTTGAGGGACTCGTCAAGGGAGCCATAGCTAACTTCATAACACCGAACGTCTGGGACCCTAACTCAAGGACGCCCGAGTTTAAGGGTTTTCTTGCCAACATTGAGAAGGTCAGAGCCTAAGGAGGGATGAGCCATGAGCACGCTTACAACCGAAGGGACTGTAGGTCTCGGTATCAGGAGGATATCCGCCTCCAAAAAACCTGACACAACTACAAAACAGTATCCGGAGCTCGCCATACTCGTGGACATATCTTCCTGCATAGGCTGTAAGGCATGCGAGGCAGCGTGTCAGCAGTGGCACGACCTAACACCTCCGATAATGACACCCGAAGAGGTTGTCCAGAGAAGAATAGCTGGTTACCAGTCTCACCCTGACCTCAGGCACGACCTCTTCATGCTTATGAAGTTTAACGAGGGTGAGAGCGAGGGCAGGTTCGTCTGGTTCATAACCAAGTATCAGTGTATGCACTGTGCTGAACCGGGTTGTCTGATCGCCTGCCCCTCGCCCGGGGCAGTTATCCAGTATCAGAACGGTATAGTGGACTTTGACCACTCCAAGTGCATAGGTTGCAAGATGTGCCTCGTGGGGTGTCCTTTTGACGTCCCGAGATTTGATGCCAACAACAAACCCTGGAAGTGCAACTTCTGTATAGACAGGGTGACAGCAGGTTTAGAACCGGCCTGTGTGAAGACCTGTCCTACCCAGTGTCTTACCTTCGGATTCAAGGAGGATATGGTGGAGAAGGGTAAAAAGATAGTTCAGAGCTTAAAGGAAAGAGGTTACAAGAACGCGACCCTGTATGACCCTCCTGGTGTGGGAGGAACGGGGTACATATACGTCCTTCCCCACGGGGATAAGGTTAAGGAGTACAACCTGCCCGAAAACCCGAGGGTTGACGCCTCAATAGGTCTCTGGAAAGGGCCCCTCAAGGTCTTGGGTAGCATAGCCATATGGGGAGCCCTGCTGGGTGCCTTCCTTCAGCTGATACTCTGGGGACCGATAAAGGTCCTCGGAGGCAAAGAGGAAGACAAGGAGGGTTAAACCATGGACATTGAAAGGTTCTCAGCTACCGACAGGATACTTCACTGGGTGACAGCTATAGCCTTCCTATACTGCATGCTCTCAGGAATAGGTATTGCGTATCCGAAGTTCCACTGGATGCTCACCCTCTTAGGAGGGGGTGAGTTCGCCCGCTGGTTACATCCCTGGGCGGGGGCAGTCTTCTCAGTAGGTGCGATCCTTATGATCCTCAAATGGTCAAGGGACATGGTTATGAAGGGTGAGGACTGGCTGTGGCTTATGAGGATAAAAGCCTACATCTCAGGGAGACACGAGGATCTACCCGAGGTGGGTAAGTTCAACGGAGGACAGAAGCTATACTCATGGGTCGTATTCTTAAGCGCAGTAATCTTCTTCCTATCAGGTCTTCCGATGTGGTTCCCCGAGAACTTCAGTATAGGACTCGTGAGGTGGTCCGTGGTTGTGCATGAGATAACCTTCATAGTTGCCACATTCTTCACAGTAATACACATCTACATGGGGACCATCGGTGTACCGGGTTCCATATGGGGGATGATAGGGGGTAAGGTGTCGGAGACCTGGGCCAGGTTCCACCATCCGAGATGGTTCAGAGAGGTTAGGGGAGAATGAAGGTATTCAAGCAGAAGGAGAGGGAGTTCGCCCTTCAGAGGATACCTGTCCTCAAGGAGAGGTTTCCTGAGGCGGAAGAGATCCTCTCCTTTGCGGAGTGTCTCCTGAGATTCCAGAACTGTGTGCTGGAAGATCTTCTTGAGAAGTACCCCAAGGTGGACCTCTCCTCCGCGGAGGCCAGGATAGAGAAGGGGAAGCCGGCCTTAAGGCTGAAGCATTTAGATCTCAGACCCTACCTCGGGTATCTGAGGGAGGCCCTCGTGAAGGCCTCCGAGTGCGGAACTGAAAGTATAAGGGAGGGGGCGAGGTTTCTCCTCTCCCAGCCCGAGGAGGAGCTGATCTCCCTGACCGGGTACTTCCTTGAAAACCAGATGGCGGACGATGTTTCCCGCATGATCTTCATGGCTTGGCTCCAGCCGGTCTTATACTCAATATCGGACAGAATCTCCTTCACAAGGGACCAGTGGCTTAGGAACTTCTGTCCTGTATGCGGCTTCAAGCCCTCAGTGTCCTTCCTCATGGACTCTGAAGAGGGGGAGGGGGTTCGCTTTTTAAGGTGCTCCCTTTGTCTTACCGACTGGGTTTATGTGAGGACTATGTGTGTGAACTGCGGAAACGTTGAAGACGACAAGATGGACTACTTCATGGAAAGGGGAGCGGATTACATACAGCTCCAGGTGTGCAGGAAGTGTAAGCACTACATAAAGGTGGTGGACCTCAGAAAAGAGGGCCTCGCTGTCCCGGACCTTGAGGACATAGCCTCGGTAGCTCTTGACCTCTGGGCACAGGAGAGGGACTATACGAAGATAGAGAGAAACATTTTCGGCTACTGAAATGAGGCGAAGGGACTTCCTCAAGGTCATCGTACTTCTGCCCTTTGTCCGGGCAGGTCCGAGAACGGAGATGAGGGTGAAGGGGTGTTCCGTAAGGGAGGACAGGCTTTACAGGGTAGAACCTTACAGGGGATTGTTTCAGTGGGTAAAGGATGAAGGGGGCGGAGTTTACTCGGTTGGCATGATGTCGGTCCTCGCCGCCCTCAGCTATCCACTCTACTCCATAAAGATCAAGCCTGTGGGAACGGTACTTGAGTTTGACGAAAACCTGGCGGTTGTTGAAGCTGGGAAGAAGATAGCCACCTTCCCGACACCCATATCGGGCGAGGTGGTTGAGGTGAACGACCAGGTGGTCAAGAACCCCGAGATTGTGAACAGGAGACCTTACTCAAGCTGGATAGCCAAGCTGAGGGCTACGAGGCCTGAGGAGATCAGAAACCTGAAGAGGGCGGATGAGATAGTCAGTGAGGTAGAGAAGTTCATAGTTGAGGAGGAGGTGGACTGTTCTATAGTTAAAGAGTAGGGAGAGGTTGGCAGGCTGGTGCCGCCCCGGGACTTCAAATCCCGCGGGAGGCCCCGCGGGGGGTCTCCGGAGGGTTCGATTCCCTCCCTCTCCCGTTATGTAGTCATGAGAAGGATTTACTTGGACAACGCTGCGACAACACCCATCCTTCCTGAGGTCAGGGAGTTTCTATGTAAGACCCTTGAGGTCTTCGGTAACCCCTCAAGCCCCCATATCCTCGGTGAAGAGGCGAGGGAGCTTTTGGAGATAGC
>JAJRQX010000026.1 GCA_024280065.1 Aquificota bacterium | reverse complement strand
TGAAACCCTTCCAGGTGAACGGGCAACTCCTATCCTATGCAAAGAGCTCGGTTTTAGTCATGCACTGCCTGCCCGCCAGGAAGGGGGAAGAGATCACGGAGGATGTCTTTGAAAAGTATTCCGACTTCATATTTACCCAGGCGGAAAACAGGCTCCACACCCAGAAGGCCCTCCTTGAGTTTCTCTTCACTCAACGGTAACCGTCTTTGCAAGGTTCCTCGGCTGGTCCACGTCAAGACCCAGCTTGCTCGCTATGAAGTAGGCAAGAAGCTGCAGGGGAACGACGGTCAGGAATGGGGTGATGTCCTCAGGGACGTGTGGTATCTCCATGAGATCGGAGGAGAGTTTCCTCAGTCTCTCATCTCCCTCAAATCCCACGCTAACAACCGTACCCTTCCTTGTTCTAACCTCCTCTATGTTTGAAAGAGTCTTCTCGTAGACCCTGTCCTGGGGGGCTATTACCACGACCGGCATGTTCTCATCTATCAGGGCTATGGGTCCGTGCTTCATTTCCCCTGCGGGATAGCCCTCCGCGTGTATGTAGGATATCTCCTTGAGCTTGAGGGCTCCCTCAAGGGCTATCGGGTAGTTGAGGTATCTTCCAAGGTACAGGAAGTTCTTCTTCTTCAAGAACTTCTCCGCTATCCTCTCCACCTCCTCAGCCTTCTCTAAGACAGTCTCAATAAGGGATGGAACCTGCATGAGGTCCCCTATCAGGGTTTCCCTGTCCGGATTCTCTCGGAGGGACAGGTAGTACAGGGCTGCGAGTTGGGCTGTGAAGGTCTTTGTTGCGGCAACGCCTATCTCCGGACCTGCGTGGGTGTAGACCGAGTGGTCGGCCTCCCTGTCTATGGAGCTTCCCACCACGTTCACGAGGGCAACGGTCGTAGCCCCCTTCTCCTTGGCCATGTTCATGGCGAACTTGGTGTCTATCGTCTCCCCAGACTGGGATACGCCTATGACGAGATCCTTGTCCGATACAGGTATGTCCGCATACCTGAACTCAGAAGCGTAAACCACCTCCACGGGGACCCCTACCAGCTTCTCCATCCAGAACTTACCAACCAGACACGCATGGTATGAGGTCCCGCAGGCTATCAGGATCACCCTCCTGAAGTCCTTCAGACTGAAAGGCAGGATCTCCCCCGAGGAGATAAGACCCCTCACTGTGTCACCTACTGCTTTGGGCTGCTCGTGGATCTCCTTCAGCATGAAGTGCTTGAAACCTCCCCTCTCCGCGGACACTATGTCCCAGGGAACTATCATTATTTCCTTGGTTATGGGGTTTCCGTAAAAGTCGTATATGTTCACACCCTCAGGGGTGATGTCCACCACCTCACCGTCGCTCAGGGTTATCACCTTCCTGGTATACGGTAATATGGCCGGTATGTCAGAAGCGAGGAAGTTCTCTCCTTCGCCTATGCCAACGACGAGAGGACTCCCCTGCTTCACACCCACTATCCTCCCGGGCTCATGGACCGTTATGACCGCGAAGGCGAAGGCACCCTTCAGCCTTTCCACAGTCTCAAGGACCGCGGAGAGGAGGTCACCCCTGTAGCTCCTCGCTATCAGATGGGCTATAACCTCCGTGTCGGTTTCGGACCTGAACCTAATCCCTTCCCTCTTAAGTTCTTCCCTTATCTCAAGGAAGTTTTCTATGATCCCGTTGTGGACCACAGCGAACTCGTTCCTTGAGTCGGTATGGGGGTGGGCGTTCTTGAGTGAGGGTGCCCCATGAGTCGCCCATCTGGTGTGGCCTATACCTGTTTTCCCTGAATAGGGCTTCCCCCAGAGGCTTCTCACGAGCTCCCTTATCTTCCCTACTCTCTTCTCAACGATGAGTTTCTTACCCTCTATGAGAGCCACACCCGCTGAGTCGTATCCTCTGTACTCCAACCTCTCAAGGCCTCCGAGGAGCAGTGGAAGTGCGGACTCCTCACCCGTGTATCCTATTATCCCGCACATGCCCTTATTGTAATATTAGGCCCGAGGTCCTGTAAACGATAAAGGAAACCGTCCAGGCGGCTAAGAAGCTGTATCCCAGGAAGAGGACAGCTCTTCTCTTCCCTATCTCCCTCATCATAACCGCAAAGGTCCCGAGGCAAGAGGTGTATATGAGTATGAAGGCCATGAAGGAGAGGGCGGAGGCGGGTGAGAAGTCCCGTCTTATGAGGTCTTTCAAACCCTCTTCCTCCTCCTCAACTTCAAAGGCTACAACCTTCAGGGTGGTGAGGGAAATAAAGGCTTCCTTGAATGCCTGACCAAGAGAAAGGACCTGATTTTTAAACTCCCCTTTAACGTTGAAGTCCTTCACTTCACTTAGCCCCTCACCTGCCGTGTATATGGTCCCCATTGAGCTTATCACTATCTCCCTGGCCAGAAAGGCCGGAATGAGGGAGGTAACAGCCTTCCAGTTGTCTATGCCTATGGGTTCAAAGACCGGGACTAACGCCTTCCCTATTTTTCCAGCGACACTCTCTGATATGTTCTTAACTCCTGGAGGTGTGTTCAACAGCAGCCATATCACTATGGAAGCTCCGAATATTAAGGTCCCTGCTCTGTACAGGAAGTCCTTGAGATGGACCCAGGTTATGATGAGGACCGTCTTAAGGGAAGGCAGTCTGTAGGGGGGCAGTTCCATGACAAAGTGCTGTAGAGTTCCCCTGTATGCTGTCTTCCTCAGCAGAATTGCCGTGAATATGGCGACCAAGATCCCCAGAAGATAGAGGAAAGTTATGACCACCGCAGGGTTATCTTTGAAGAAGATTGAAACGAAGAAGGCGAATACCACGAGCCTGGCGGGACAGCTCATGAAGGGTATCATCATGGTGACAAGGATCTTGTCCCTGGTTGATTCCATCGTCCGTGTGGCCACTATGGCAGGGACGTTGCATCCGAATCCCATTATGAGAGGTATTACGCTCCTCCCGTGGAGGCCGAGCCTGTGCATGAACCTGTCCATGAGAAAGGCTACCCTGGGTATGTAGCCGGACATCTCAAGGATCGTTATCAACAGGTATAGGGAACCTATAAGGGGAGCGAAGGTAAGAACGAACCCTACACCACCTATAACAGCCTCGGAGAAGAACCTTATAAACCATTCCGGGAAACCCAAGGACTCAAGGGCAAGACCGAAGGCGGGCCCGAGAAAGCCTACCATGAACCCATCTATCCAGTCAACGAACGGGGTTGAGAAGTCAAAAGCTACCTTGAAGGTCACGTAGATGACCGTTATAAAGACCACGAAACCAAGGAAGGGATGAAGAGCTACCCTGTCAATCAAGTCCGTAACATCCCTGCCCGTGGTTCCCCTACGCCTCACAACCTCCTTAGCCAATCCGCGGGCGAAGGCGAACCTCTCATCGTCAAGTATGTCCTTTATAGGTTTTCCAAACCTGTCCTCAAGGTGCTTCTTCTTCTCGGGCGATCTATCCAAGGCAAGGATCAGGTCCCTCTTAGATCTCTGTTCTTCTTCTGGGGCTATCTCCCTCAAGACCCTCTCTACATCAGGTGAGTAGCTGACCTTCGGTATCCTCTCTTCCTCAAAGACCTGAACTATGGCAGGGAGTATCTTCTCAACTCCTTCCCCCGTTCTCCCTACCGTCTTGACTACTTTGATATTTAAAAGCTCCTCCAACCTGTCCGTGTCCACCTCAATCCCTGACCTTTTTGCTTCGTCCCACATGTTTAGAACGATCACTGTGGGTATACCGAACTCAAGCAATTGGGTGGTCAGTATAAGGTTCCTTTCAAGGTTTGGTGTGTCAACTATGTTCAAAATGACATCCGGTCTTTCTCCTTCAAGAAAGCCCACCGCTATTCTTTCGTCCTCCGCAACAGGTTCCAGTGTGTATATGCCGGGAAGATCAATAAGGTGAATCTTATAGTTGTGGAAGTTTATAAAGGCCTCTTTTTTCTCCACAGTCACGCCTGGCCAGTTTCCTACTTTGAGCCTCGTTCCTGCCAGATGGTTAAGGATGGTGGTTTTACCTACGTTGGGATTACCTACGATAGCTACGCGGATCGTTTTCATAGAAGTTGAGATTTTGTCTCAGGATCAGGCAACCTCTATGTAACCCGCGAGGTCCTGATCTATGATAAGTCTTGAGTTGTCTAGCCTTATCAGGATAACCCTCCCGTTCTTGAGAAGAACCTTTGCCCTCTTTCCCTCTCTGAGACCCATGGCAGTGAGCTTCCTGACTGCCGGCCTGTCCTTATCCCTTAACGCCTTAACGGTGAACTCCTCTCCGAGGCTGACAGATCTCAGGTCCATCTCCTTACCTCCGCTTTCTGATATTAAGATACAATCTCAAAATCCGGGTGTCAAGAGAAGGTTAACCTCTCCACAGCATTCCTGCTACCAAAAGTTTCATGCTTCCACTCAAGCCCGAGTTCTCTACACGCTCTTTTATACCACCACCCCTTATCTGTCGTTATTGTCCTCCCTTTGCTGGAATTAAGCACTACCTTCGTTGTCCATGTGTCCCGTCGTCGTGAAAGATAAGCAAAGCAGGGTTTACTTTCCTTATCCACCACAAGCCACAGATAGTAAAGTCTCCTCCTTCCTTTGATCCTCGTTTCATCCACATGCAACTGTTGTGAGCTTCCTAAGACAAGTTCCATAAGTTCTGAGGTTTTATATCTGCATATATTGAAGGCGTCGCAATCCCTCCACCTTTCTTAGGGCATTGCAACCTGACCCTTTTAAAGGGTATTATCCCATACCCTTTCAGGTCGCAATCCCTCCACCTTTCTTAGGGCATTGCAACCTCAGGGGACAGGGATGAGGGAGGCTTACACCTCCCTCAAGTCGCAATCCCTCCACCTTTCTTAGGGCATTGCAACTACATGACCGAAAAGGAGTTACTTGAAGCGATTGAGGTTCTGTCGCAATCCCTCCACCTTTCTTAGGGCATTGCAACCAGGAGCTGAAGGAAATTGTGGAAGAAGGGCTTTACAAGATGTCGCAATCCCTCCACCTTTCTTAGGGCATTGCAACGGACAGAGGAGACTGTGGGAGATAAGCC
>JAJRQX010000025.1 GCA_024280065.1 Aquificota bacterium | reverse complement strand
GGTCCTTTTTGTGTTGGTGGGTAAGGTTATATACAGGGTTCTAAGGGAGGGAACATGAGTGGCTTTTGAGGAACCTCTCACAGACCTTCGTTATGTCTCCCGCACCCATGAAGAGTATGACTGAGTCCTCTCCGAACCTTTCAACCGCTTCAAAGATCTCCTCCTCGCTTCTGGCGAAGATGGATCCAGACGCTTTAGCTAAATCCTCTCCCCTGACACCGTATGTGTTCGTCTCCCCTGCGGGGTATATCTCGGTTACCACCGTTCTGTCCGGTATCCTCAGGACTTTAACGAACTCCTCAAAGAGATGGTAGGTTCTTGAATATCTGTGGGGCTGGAATACGAGGAGAATCCTTCTCTCCGGGTGGAGCTCTCTTATGGAGCTTAGAACCGCCCTTATCTCCGTCGGATGGTGGCCGTAGTCGTCGTAAACGGGAGACCCCTTGAAGTAACCCTTCAGATCCATCCTTCTCTCCGCGTTCCTGAAGCTTTCAAGGCAGTCCCTTATCTCACCGAAGCTGACCCCCACCTCAAGGCAGGTGGCTATTGAAGCTAAAGCGTTGAGGACATTGTGTCTTCCCGGGATGCCGAGGCAGACCTTACCCAAGGGTTCACCCTTGACCACAACCCTGAAGCTGTACCTCCCACTCTCTATGGAGAGGTCCGTCCCCCTCACGTGAGCGTGGATGTCGGTTCCGAACAGGACAACCCTCCTTGATGTCCTCCCGACCACTTCCCTGACGTTGTGATCGTCTCCGTTTGCAACACAGAAGCCATAGAAGGGGACCGAATCGGCGAACCTGAGGAATGCCTCCTTTATCTCCGAGATGTCCCTGTAGAAGTCAAGGTGCTCTTTGTCTATGTTTGTGATGACCGCAACGACCGGAGAGAGCTTTAAAAAGGAGCCGTCGCTTTCGTCCGCTTCGGATATAAGTAGATCTCCCTTACCGAGCTTCGCGTTACTTCCGAGTCTCCGCAAGATCCCACCTATTATCACGGTGGGGTCGTATCCCGCCTCCTCAAGTATGTGGGCTATCATGGAGGTAGTCGTCGTCTTCCCGTGAGAACCGCTTATCGCTATACCCTCCTTTATCTTGAAGAGCTCCGCTAACATCTCCCCCCTCGGTATCACGGGTATACCAAGGGCTTTTGCCCTCCTTATCTCCGGGTTGTCTTCCTTCACTGCGGAGGAGTAAACCACCACCTGAACGAAGCTGTCCAGGTTATTTTCCGAGTGGCCTATGTATACCTTAACACCCTTTCTCTTTAGGATCTCTGTATTCCTGCTCTCCTTGATGTCAGAGCCCGAGACTTCATAACCCATCTCCAGGAGTATCTGAGCTATACCGCTCATCCCTATACCGCCAATGCCTACAAAGTGGACTCTTCTTATCCTTTCCCTGAACATTTTCAGATGTATATTAAAACTCAAGCTCGCATCTCTCCGCCTACGTTTCTAGTAAGCCTTTTTCAGTTTACTGCTAAAATACTAAACCATGGCTGCTGGAGGTCCTGTAGCTGAAGCGGGAGTTGACATACATATCCTTTTCCTCCACATAGCAATAATCCTCATAGCGGGCAAGACCTTCGGGACGATTTTCAAGCGGTTCGGCATACCACCGGTCTTAGGAGAAGTGTTCGCAGGCGTAATACTGGGCCAGAGTTTCTTGGGAATTATACCTTTGAGCGAAGCCATAAAGGTTTTAGCTGAGCTCGGTGTCATACTCCTCCTCTTCCAGGTGGGCATGGAGGCGGACATCCACACCCTCGTGAGGGTCGGTATATGGTCCGTCCTCGTTGCGACGGTGGGTGCGGTCCTTCCCTTCGCAGGGGGGTTCATCATCTCCTACTATTTCTTTGATATGCCTATGATAAGCTCCCTCTTTATAGGGGGAGCTCTCACCGCCACGAGCATAGGTATAACGGTGAGGGTTCTGACGGACCTTGGTAAGCATAAGGACAGGTTCGCCCAGATAGTCTTAGGAGCCGCGGTTCTGGATGACATACTCGGCGTCGTGATCCTGGCAGCACTCTACGAGTTCTCCAAGACCAAAGAGGTGAACGTGGAAGCGACGGTGAACCTGATCGTTTACATAGCCATATTCTTCGTGATAGCTCCCTTCGTCGCAAGGCTCATGGCAAAACTCATATCCATCGCTGTGGACAAGCTCCATGACGTTGATATAATCCCTCCTTCCATACTCGCACTTGTCCTGTTCGTCGGCCACGGCGCCTACAAGGTCGGCTCTCCTGAGATACTGGGGGCCTTCACGGCAGGGTTGGCTCTCTCAAGGAGCTTCGCCTTCCCATTCGTCAAGTTTCTTACCTTAAGCGAGAAGGTGATCCACAAGGTTGAGGAGGGTGTCCTCCCACTCGTCTGGGTCATAGCTCCCATATTCTTCGTCTCCGTAGGTTTGGCCTTAAACTTGAAGGCCATAGACTTCTCCTCCGCGGAGTTCTGGGTGTTGTCAACCACCCTTATTGTGGTTGCCATACTCGGGAAGCTCCTCTCCGGCTTCGTCATAAAGGGGACGCTCAGGGAGAGGTTCAGCGTCGGAATATCCATGATGCCGAGGGGTGAGGTTGGCCTCATATTTGCCGAGTTCGGGAGGAGCTTTAAGGCTATAGACGATGTCGGCTACGCGGTTGTGGTCTTCGTGGTTGCTGTCACGACGCTAATAGCACCTATACTGCTGAAGCTGTCGGTTAGAGCCTGAGGAGGGCCGACCCTGTTGACAGAACCGCAACGGGAGTTCCGTATTTCAGAAAGGTCAGGAAGGATATGCGGTAGCCCTCCCTTTCCGCTACGGCAGAAGCCACTATGTTGGCCGAAGTCCCTATCAGGGTAAAGTTGCCACCCAGACATGCCTCCAGGGAAAGAGCCCACCACAGGAGGTCCGCGTTTGTCATACCTCCGGACATCTCCCGTAGGACGTAAGCCATGGACATGGTAAAGGGTATATTGTCCACAAAATACTCTCCATAACGTGGACAGGGGACATTTTAAAGTGGCAGTTCCGCCTGTTTTAGAGGCTAGGGTAACCGAAGACCATAACCGCGGAGGCGCTATGAGAACAGGTAGAGGTGCAGGGACTTTAGAAGTCCGCTTACCTCTATCTCTTCCACGTGATAGATTATACCCTATGAAACCAGAGGACTTTGACTATTTTCTGCCAGAAGATCTGATAGCCAAGTATCCAGTTGTCCCGAGGCACAAAGCACGCCTGATGGTCTTAAACAGAAAGGACAGGTCCGTGGAGCACGCTACCTTCTGGGACCTGCCCGAATACCTTGATGAGGGTGACCTCCTCGTCTTCAACGACACGAAGGTCCTACCCGCAAGGCTCTACGGCAGAAAGCCGACCGGGGGAAAAGTAGAGATACTCCTGACGGACTACATAAGACCGGACACCTGGAAGGCCCTGGTAGGGGGCAAAAAGATAAGACCTGGGCTCGTTGTTGAGATAGCGGAGGACTTTAAGGTTGAGATCCTGGAACACATAGAGGAGGGTATGTTCTTGGTAAAACTCCACGGAGAGGACCCACTTAAGCTCATAGACAGATACGGGAGGATACCCATACCGCCATACCTTGACAGAGAAGAAGAGGAGATAGACAGGACTTACTACCAGACCGTCTTTGCGAGGGAGGAGGGTTCCGCGGCTGCACCGACAGCCTCCCTCCACTTCTCGGAGGAACTCTTAAAGAAGCTCAAGGACAGAGGTATAAGGATGACCTTCGTAACCCTGCACATATCCTACGGGACTTTCAAGCCTATGAAGGTAGACGACATAAGGAAGCACAAGGTGGACCCCGAGTACGTGAAGGTCCCCAAGGGGGCCGTTGAAGAGATCAAAAAAACCAAGGAGGAGGGTAAGAGGGTGGTTGCGGTTGGGACCACGGTGGTTAGAGCGCTGGAAACTAAACCCTTTGAACCCTTTGAAGGCTGGACGGACCTTTACATACACCCACCCTTTGAGTTCAGGGTGGTGGACGCCCTTATAACCAACTTCCACCTTCCCAGGTCCTCCCTCTTAGTTCTCGTCTGTGCCTTCGCAGGTAGGGATTTCGTCCTGAAGGCGTACAAAGAGGCTGTTGAGAGGAGATACAGGTTTTACAGCTACGGGGACGGCATGCTGATCCTCTGATAAAATACTTCTCCATGGGAGAGAGGATAGACATAAACAGGATCGCGAGGGATATGTTTATTGAACACAGGGGAGAGCCTTACAGGGTCCTGGACTACGACCACGTCAAACCAGGAAAGGGTCAGGCCTTTGTGAGAGTGAAGGCGAAGAACATGATTACGGGAAACGTCATAGAGATAACCTACAAGGCCTCCGACATGATAGACCTCGCGGACTTTGACCAGGTGTTCGCGGAATACTCCTACTCGGACGGAGAGAACTGCTACTTTATGAACTCTCAGACCTACGAGATGGTGGCGATACCCAAGGACAAGATAGAGGAGGAGACCAAGTTCCTGAAGGAGGGGACCCAGGTAGTTGTCTTCTACTACAAAGGACAGCCCGTAGGGATAGAGCTTCCCAAACACGTAGAGCTTAAGGTGGTGGAGACGGAGCCGGCCTTCAAAGGGGACACCGCCGCCGGAGGAACCAAGCCCGCAAAGCTGGAAACGGGAGCTGTCGTTCAGGTCCCATTCTTCGTAAACGAGGGTGACATCATAAAGGTGGACACGAGAACGGGAGCATACGTGGAGAGGGTCAAGTGATGGACAGGGAGTTCATAAGGGAGCTTATAGACCTCGTTAAGAACTCAAACATAAAGATGATAAAGGTTCAGAAGGGTGACACCCAGGTGGTCATAGAAACCTTTGAAACCAAGGAGATACCCAAGGAGGAAAAGTCTCCTGAAGAGTTCACCCACCAGGAGATACTTCCACCTTCCGAGGATATAAAGGAGGAGGAGAAGAAGTTTCACGTCATAAAAAGTCCTCTTGTAGGAACCTTCTACAGGTCTCCCTCACCCGGAGCTCCGCCTTTTGTTGAGGTGGGAGACATAGTATCTCCTGGGCAGGTCCTTTGCATAATAGAGGCATTGAAGGTCATGAACGAGATAGAGAGCGATGTGAGAGGCAGGGTTGAAAAGATCCTGGTTGAGAACGGGGAGACGGTTGAATACGGACAGCCCCTCTTTCTTATAAACACGGACATCTAAGAGACGGTGTGCCTTATGAATACTATGCTCCCCACTACGAGGAGTGCTCCGAGGGAGGATAAAAGGGAGAACTTTGAAGGTGTTATTCCCCTGATCAGGTTCAGATGGACTATTAGGGCGTAGTAAACCCAGAGACACATGGTAAGTATGAGCTTGGGATCGTTTATCCAGTGGCTACCGAGGAAAGCTTTGGCCCAGAGGCTACCGAATATGAGGGTTAGGGTCAGGAATATGAACCCAACGTTCAGAAGTACCCTCTCTGTCTTCCTGAGAAGGTTCACAGGGACCATGAAACCTTCTATATGCTTTGACCTCAACTTCCTCTCCACCACCATCTTCACAAAGGAGGCTATCCCGCTGAGTATTAACGACGCATAGGCGACACCCGCGGAGAGAACGTGGTAAACGTAAAAGGGGTTCGGGTAGCCCACTTTCTTTGCCGGGATGCCCGCCAATGTTGTCAGAAAGCCTATCAGTGCAACTATGAAGCCGAAGTCGGCAAGACTCCTCCTCATGACGCTGTTCGTTATAAGAAAGAGGGCTACCATAAGGTTTCCCATCAGGGACACCAT
>JAJRQX010000024.1 GCA_024280065.1 Aquificota bacterium | reverse complement strand
GACTAAAGAAGCTTGTTGAGAAGGCTAAGTTGGTTGATGAGAACGTTCAGATAAACTTCGTTATACTTGACTTAAAGCCCAAGTGGATGAAGTGCAGAAGAACAAAGAGGCTCGTCTTCCAATTCCACAAGCTCGGGGATGCGGAGAACAAGACCGCATGCGGAAAGGAGCTTGAGGAGTATCAGATCCTTCCTGACAGACAGGAGAACTTGGTGATCACACAGGTGAACATGATGATAGGTGGTTTGGGACTTCTAGTTTTCTTTGACCTATGTCCAGACTGCTTCGGTTCGGTAAACAGATGTAAACCCCTTGAAGAATAAAATGGTGTATGATTATATTAGAATTTCCGAATGAAGAAAGGAGGTAAGGTTATGAGAAAGTTGGTGGTTCTGTTTGCCCTCCTTGGAGGAACGGCCCTTGCCGCCGATGGAGCAGCCATATTCAAGGCGAAAGGGTGTGCCTCCTGTCACCAACCGACCGCAGACACGGTAGGTCCCTCTCTGAAGAAGATAGCCCAGGCCTACGTAGGGAAGGAGGACCAGTTGGTTAAGTTCCTAAAAGGTCAGGCAAAGCCGATAGTGGACCCGGCAAAGGCGGCCATCATGATGCCCCAGCTCACCCTTATAAAGAACCTCTCGGATGAGGAGTTTCAAGCACTCGCCAACTACATAATGAGCTTCAAGTGATCACACCCGGGGGCCTTCGCCCCCTTCGGATAACCAACCTACCTATAATATTCCTCTATGGTAGAGAGCTTTGGGAACTTCAAAAGGGACAAATACTGTGGAGAGGTCTCCCTTGAGGATGTAGGCAGGGAGCTTAAGGTCTGCGGCTGGGTTCACAGGGTTAGGAACCACGGAGGTGTGATATTCATAGACCTCAGGGACAGGGAGGGGATAGTTCAGGTAGTGGTTGAAGAGAAAACGGATCCTGAAGCCTACGAGAAGGCTGACAGGGTAAAGCCGGAATGGGTCATAGGCGTCAGGGGGGAGGTGAGGAGAAGACCCGAAGGGACGGAGAACCCGAAGCTGAAGACCGGATACGTGGAGATAAAAGCCAGAGAGATAAGGATATTCAACACATCGGATCCCCCACCATTTCCTGTGGATGAGGAGACCCACGTCTCGGAGGAGATAAAGCTCAGATACAGATACATAGACCTAAGAAGGGAGTTCATGAAGGAGAACCTTCTCTTCAGGCACAGGTTCTACCAGGTGGTCAGGAGATTTTTTGAGGAAGAGGGTTTCGTTGAGATAGAGACACCTTTTCTGACCAAATCAACGCCGGAAGGGGCGAGGGATTTCATAGTCCCTTCAAGACTGCACCCTGGCAAGTTTTACGCCCTGCCCCAGTCCCCCCAGCTCTTCAAACAGATCCTGATGGTTGCAGGCTTTGACAGATACTTCCAGATAGTCAAGTGCTTCAGGGATGAAGACCTGAGGGCGGACCGCCAGCCGGAGTTCACCCAGATAGACTTTGAGATGTCCTTCGTCAGCGAAGAGGATGTAATGGACGTTGTGGAGAGGCTGGTTGTCAGGCTGTTCAAGGAACTCCTTGGTGTTGAACTAAGGAGGCCCTTTGACAGGATACCCTACGAGGAGGCCCTGTCAAGGTTCGGGACGGACAAGCCGGACAGGAGGTTCGGCTTGGAACTCATAGATCTCACGGACGTATTCAAAAACACCAAGTTCAAAGTCTTCAGGAACGCGATCGAACAGGGGGGAGTGGTCAAGGCCATAAACTTCAAAAACGGGAACCTATCAAGGAAGGAGATAGACGAGCTTACAGTCTTCGTTCAGAAACTTGGAGCTAAAGGTCTGGCCTGGATAAAGGTGGAGAAAGGAAAGCTCACCTCACCCATAGTCAAGTTCTTCTCAGAGGAAGAGACCGAGAAACTGCTTGAAAGGGTTAAGGCAGAGGAGGGGGACGTCATATTCTTCTCAGCGGACAGGGAGGAGATCGTACACAGGATCCTGGGCTCCCTCAGGCTAGAGCTTGCAGGGAGATACTCTCTTGTGGATGGGCAAAAATGGGACGTCGTGTGGGTGGTTGACTTCCCCCTTATGGAGTGGGATGAAGAAGAAGGCAGGTTCGTTTCCCTACACCACCCATTCACCGCTCCGAAGGAGGAGGATGAGGAGAAGCTGAGGGAAGCTCTCAAGACCGAAGACCTTGAAGAGAGGAAGAGAATAGTTCATGCAGTAAGGGCGAGAGCCTACGACCTTGTCATAAACGGAGAGGAGGTGGGAGGAGGGTCAATACGTATACACAGGAGTGACCTTCAGGAGACCGTCTTCAAGCTCCTTGAGATATCTGAAGAGGAGGCAAAGGATAAGTTCGGTTTTCTTCTGGAAGCCCTCAGGTTCGGAGCACCTCCTCACGGAGGCTTCGCCTTCGGACTTGACAGGCTCGTCGCCCTGATGAGAGGCCTTGATTCCATAAGGGATGTTATAGCCTTCCCGAAGACCCAGAAAGGTATATGCATGCTCACCTCCGCCCCGGACCGTGTCACACCAGGGCAACTCAAGGATGTCCACATAAAGGTTGTTGAGTAAACCCGCGGGTTTATAATCAATGAAGAACGTTAAGAACGGATCCCGGTTTATAGGATGAGAGTTATCTCGGTGATAGGTTCCTCATCCGCTAATGAGGAAGAATATGAGGTGGCCTACAGGCTCGGTAAGGAGCTCGCAAGGAGAGGTATAGTCGTTCTCTGCGGAGGGAGGACAGGGGTCATGGAAGCTGTATGTAAAGGAGCCAAGGAGGAAGGAGGTCTCACTGTGGGCATAATGCCATCCTACGACGGACACGAAGCCAACCCCTACGTGGACATAAAGATAAACACAGGTATGAACTGGAACAGGAATCCTATAGTTGTTGCGAGCGGTGATATGGTGGTAGCCATAGGCGGACACTACGGGACGCTATCCGAGATAGCCTACGCTCTGATCCTTGGAAAGCTGGTGGTAGGATACAGAACCCACAGGGTTGAAGGTGTGAAGGAGGTGGGTTCCCTTGATGAGATCCTGAAGGAGGTGGACGCCTTCTATTCCTGTTGAAAAAGGACCCTACCAGACCAAATTATTTAGGAACGGAGGAGGGCATGGATAAGAACCTCAGCCTCTTGGAAAACATGCTCTTTAACACTATGTTCTCCGAGATAGAGGAGAGGTACAGGGAGGTGATGGAGATCTACGGAAACGATTATGAGATAGCCTCCTTAACCTCTCATCTCAAGGAGATAAGCGATATGGTGAAGGACCTATACAGGGACATACCCAACCCAGAGAAAAAGCTTACCGAGGACCACTACACAACCCTGTATCAGGTCCTGAAGGACGTCAGCATGATCCTTTATGACCTTTCCATAGCGGAGGGGGACCAGCTCAGCTACGTGATAGTTCAGGCTTACAGGAAGCTGGATAACATAAACTCTCTATTTGAGAAGCTGGTATGATCTTTGAAACCAGGGAAGAGGCAGGAAGGGTCCTCGCCCGGGACCTTAAGGATAAGGTCTTCCCTGAGGAGAAGCCCATAGTCTTAGCCATACCGAGAGGGGGGATACCTGTAGCTTACAGCATAGCAAAGGAACTGAGGATACCCATGAGTGTAGTCGTGGTCAGAAAGCTTGGACTTCCCTGGAACGAGGAGGCGGGCTTCGGTGCCATAGACCCCGACGGTTCCACGTACCTTGACGAAGACCTCATCTCATACGCAAAACTGGACCCACGCACGGTCAGGGAGATAGCGAGGAGGGAGCTTGAGGAGATAAGAGAGAGGGAGAAGAAGTACATGCCGGAAGGTTATCCAGACTTAAGGGAAAGGACAGCGATAGTTGTTGATGACGGGGTGGCCACAGGTTACACAGCCATGGCTGCTGCGGGCTTCGCAAAGAAGAGGGGGGCAGGGAAGGTTATCGTAGCTGTTCCTGTTTGCCCAAAGGACGCGCACAGGAGGTTCTCAGGCAGGGCGGACGAGTTTTTATGCCACCACGCTTCCGGAGAGTTCAGCTTTGCGGTAGGTATGTTTTACAGAGACTTCCACCAGCTGACGGACGAGGAGACCTTAGAATACATAAGGAGAGCCAAGGAGGAGGGCCTCTTTGAACCCTGATATATTATTCTCATGAAGGTCTTGATGATAGACAACTACGACTCTTTTACCTACAATCTGGTTCAGTATCTTCAGGTTCTGGGTGCGGACGTTATAGTAAAGAGAAATGACGAGATTGAAACCAAAGAGGTTAAAAACCTGAAGCCGAAGGGGATAGTCATATCACCTGGCCCGTGCACACCGAAAGAGGCCGGGGTGTCTGTTGACCTTATCAGAACTTACTACAAGGATATCCCCATCCTCGGTGTTTGCCTCGGACACCAGTCCATAGGTTTTGCCTTCGGTGGGAGGATAGAGAGGGCAAAAAGACTCATGCACGGCAAGTTGTCCGAGATATCCCACACGGGTAAGGGTATTTTCAAAGGGATACCGAGCCCCTTTAAAGCTGTCAGGTACCACTCCCTCGTTATAGACAGGGAGAGCTTACCTGACACCCTTGAGGTAACCGCCTGGTCCGAGGACGGAGAGATAATGGGTATACAGCACAGGGAGTATACCCTCTTCGGCGTCCAGTTCCACCCTGAGTCCGTTTTATCTGAGTACGGTATGGATATTCTGAGGAACTTCCTTGAATTGCTTTAAAGTTCTATGCTTTCTATGTTGTAAACCTCAAAGACCTCTTTGTGTTTCAGAAGTCCTAGGGATTCCCTGTATATGATCAGATACCTCCTTACCTCTACCGCCTCTTTCCTCTTCTCAAGAAAGGCTTTTCTCAACCTTATAATCAGACGCATTGAGAAAACGGGAGTTCCCCTATGCCTCTCTATCCTTCTCCTCAGGTAGAGTATAGCCCTTCTCAGCCTTTTCAAATCCCCAATGAGCTTTTCAAGCCTTGAGCCGTATTCACCACCTACTGAGGCTATCTCTCTCAGGAGCTCCTCATCCAAGGACTCTTTTTCTATCATCACTATAGTTTTAATCATACTTTCGTTGGGATAACCGTATTAAGATCTCCTAAGGCATGGGTAAGAGGAGGATAGTGAGTCCCAACGTGAGCAGCAAGGACAGGCTACCTCCGGGTCAGCACTGGATCCAGTATCCCATAGTCTACGACATAGTTGAGAGGGTTCCGGATTTTGATATATCAAGATACAGGTTCAGGGTTTGGGGTGAGGTGGAGAACCCCATAGAGCTGACCTACGAGGAGATCTTGAAGCTCCCCTCGGTTGAGCTCGTGGCGGACTTTCACTGTGTAACAAGGTGGAGCGTCAAGGAGATCCTGTGGGAAGGTGTACCAACATCCGAGATAATTAAGCTGGTGAGACCAAAACCTGAAGCCAGGTATGTATTCGTTTACTGCCTTGAGGGATACACCACAAACATGCCATATGAGTTCTTTGCAAAGGAGGACTCCATACTCGCCTACAAGATGTTCGGAGAGATCCTGCCGAAGGAACACGGATATCCTCTCAGACTCGTAGTTCCCCAGCTCTACGCTTGGAAGAGTGCCAAGTATGTCTGGGGAATAGAGTTCAGGAAGGAGGACAAACCGGGCTACTGGGAGGAGAGGGGTTACCACATGGTAGGAGACCCCTGGAAGGAGCAGAGGTTCTGGGGAGACTGATATAATTCCTGTATGATCATAACTTTTGAAGGTATTGACGGATCGGGGAAGACCACCCAGGCTCTTAAGTTAAAGAACTTCCTTGAGAGGAGGGGATTTAAAGTAGTTTTAAAGAAGGAGCCCGGCGGAACGGAGGTCGGAGATCTGCTCAGGGAGATACTCATAAACCGCGAGCTTGAACCACTAACGGAGCTATTTCTCTTTGAGGCCTCCAGGGTGGAGCTGGTAAGGGAGATAAAGAAACTCGCCGAAGAAGGCTATGTGGTCATCCTTGACAGGTTTACGGACTCAACCTTGGCCTACCAGGGCTACGGGAGGGGTGTTAAACCCGAACTTGTACAGAGTCTGAACAGGGTGGCGACGGGAGGCCTTGAACCCGACCTAACCTTCCTCCTTGACATTGACCCGGAAACAGCCCTGAAGAGGCTAAGTAGAAGAACCCGCTTTGAGAACCCCGAATTCCTGAAGAAGGTTAGGGAGGGTTACCTAAGAATAGCGAAGGAGAACCCTAAGAGGGTTGTGGTCCTGGACGCCACCGTCCCTGAGGAGGATGTGTTTGAGCGCATCAAAGATATAATCACCAAGAGGATGGGATTTTAAATTAGAAAGGCCCCTCCGGGCGGAGGGGCAAAAACTCTTGGGGAGGGAGGGGGAGGGAGTTTCTCAACCTAAATCTGTAAAATAATATAACAGTCTATAGATCCCCTGTCAAGTGATCTCCTCTATGGACCTTCCGCTCGCCTCAACACCGAAGATACTCCAGAGGGTAAAGGATATAAGACCGAACACCCAGAAACCCAACACGCCGTAAAGACCCATCTGGTAACTTACCTCGGACAGGCTTATCACAAAAGGAGGGGCCAAGGTCCCTCCTATCCTGCCAACTATGGATATCAGGCCTATGGCGGTGGCCCTTATGTATGAGGGAAATATCTCCATAGCCGTGACGTAGCCAACGCATGCGAAAGAGAAGGCGGTAAAAGAGTATAAGGCGAACGCCGGGTAGAAGTTATCCGTGTATATCAGTGCCAGTGTGGACAGAACGGACAGGACCAGGATGCCCACACCGGTGGGCTTTCTCCCTACAGAGTCCGCCAGAAAGGCCACTATCACACCACCCACGAGACCCCCCACGCTGCCCATAAGGAAGATGATAGGAACCTGACTCTGGTCTATGCCTAAGGCCGGAGCCAAGCTTACCGGTATTAGAGTTATCATTCCGTAGTAGGTGGTGAGTATAGTGAAGCTGACGGAGGTTGAGAAGAGGAACCGCCACCTGTATCTTGTGATCAGAACTTTTAAACCTTCAAGGAGGCCCTCTTCAAATACAGGGACCTCAACGGGTCTGCCATCGGGTTTTACGTTCACATGTCCTTCTAAACTCCTTACTATACGCTCCGCCTCCTCATACATACCCTTTGAGAGAAGCCACCTCGGGGATTCCGGTACGTGCCTTCTCACGTAAACCACAAAAACAGCTATTATCCCTCCGAGGAAGAAGGCGAACCTCCAGGCGAGTTCCTGGGGTATGTTCTTGAGCAGGATGAGGGCTGTGAGGGATGCGAATATGCTACCCACGTTCCAGGAAGCTACCACCAGGCCGTCCACCTTCCCTCTGTGCCTTGAGGGTACGAACTCGTCTATCGCGGAGTGTATGGCTGCGAACTCACCGCCTATACCCGCTCCAGCTATTACCCTTAGTATAAAGGCACTCCAGAAGTCCCAGGCAAAGCCTGTGAGGAAAGTCCCCAAGGAGTAGGTCAGCAGTGTGATTATGAAAACCTTCTTCCTGCCGTATCTGTCAGCCAGGTATCCGAACAGGAAGGAGCCGAGGATAGCACCTATGAGAAAACCGCTCACAAGTAAGGAACCCTGAACGGGAGTCAGCCCGAGAGACTCCTTCATGCTCCCGAGAACGTTGCCCACTATCACCACCTCAAAGGCGTCCAGTACCCATGTGACACCGAGAGCTATAAGGAAACGCGTGTGAAAGGAAGTCCACGGCAGGGAGTCAAGCCTGACGGTCAGATCCGTCCTGACCTTCCTTATGCCCATGGAGAAGTAGAATATATTTAGAGTTTTGTTTATCCTATGAGGAAGGGGGGGTTTGGAGTTTGATAGGTTTGATACTGCCGGCCCTCTTCGGGTTCGGCGTAGCCTTCGCTGGAGGAAAGGTTATGAAGGTGGAAAGTCCGGTCTTTAAGGAGGGAGAGGTGATACCCACCAAGCATACCTGCGATGGGATTGACGTCTCACCTCCCATAAGCTGGTCCAACGTTCCCGAGGGGACCAAGAGCTTCGTCCTGATAATGGACGACCCGGACGCACCTATAGGGACCTTTACCCACTGGGTCATCTACGACATACCTGCGGACGTGAGGGACCTTGAGGAAGGGATACCCAGGGCGGATCAGGTAGGAGTGGCCAAGCAGGGTATCAACGACTTCGGATTCGTAGGTTACGGTGGCCCTTGTCCTCCTAAGGGGCACGGTTACCACAGGTATTACTTCAAAGTCTATGCCTTAGACATAGAAACCCTGGGCCTCCCCGCAAAGGCAACGCGAAAGCAGGTGGAGGAGAGGATGAAGGGTCACATACTCGGGGAGGGGTCACTTATGGGGAGATACAAGAGAGATTAGGTCTTCGGGAAGCCCCGGATAGCTGGCTTCAGGGATGCCCTCTTTGTTGAAGACCATGGTAGCGGGTAAAAACAGGATCGTGACCTTCTTTGCAAGCTCTCCGTCCGGGTCGGAGAGGACGGGATAGTTGGGGACTATACCGTTTTTTCTAAGGATCTCCCTTACCTCCTCCGTGTCCATCATTATGGCCACGCTTACGAGCTTAACCCTTCCCTTTAAGTTCGGAGTAATACGGGTCAGCTTCTTAAGGTCCTCGGCGTGACCCGCGCAGGTTCCGCTCCATACGTAAACCACCAGCTTACCGTTTTTAAACCTGCCCAGGCTTACGCTCTGACCGTTCAGGTCCTTAAGGACTACCTCATAAACACTTTCGGTGCAGGAGGTCAGGATAAAGGCTGTCAGGATGATCAGGAACATCCTCATCCTCACTCAAGCCTTCTTACAGGGGCCTCAACCACTATCCTACCGCTCTTTCTGAATATGAGGACTATCCTGACCTTGCCCACCTTCTTCAGGCTCTCCTTCAGGCCCATGAGCATTATGTGCTTCCCCATAGGTTTCAGGATAACGGTTGAACCGGGGGGTACGGATAGGGACTCTATCCTCCTCATCCTCACGATGCCGTCGTCAGTTACGGTCTCGTGGATCTCGGCCATCTCCGCTACATCGGACACCACACCTATGAGGGTATCCTCCTCGTTGCCTGTGTTCCTTATCTTCATGAAGGCTGCTGTGGTTTTGGCCACCGGAGGTACATCCCTTACCCAAGGGTCCTCAACCACTATCCTGGGTCCTGCTGTGCCAAGGGTAAATGAAAGCAGAAGGACTATCAGGTAAAGCATGACCACCTCCTTTCAGAGGATCCTCTTTACGTCCTCCGCTATGAGCTCCGGCTTCTGCCTGCGTGATGGGTAAATGAGCTTGAGGATGCCGTCAGGGTCTATAAGGTATATGTAGCCGGTGTGGTCCACGAGGTAGTTTTCCTTATCCTGAGACTCCACTTTCCTGTAGAAGGCGAAGTAGGCCTTCGTTACCTGCTTCAGCTTCTCGTGGGAACCCGTGAGACCCAAGAAGCTCGGATTAAAGAACTCAGCATACTTCTGTGCCACCTCCGGCGTGTCCCTGTCCGGGTCCACGCTTATGAAGATCACCTGAACCCTCTTCCTCTCCTCCTCCGCGAGCAGATTTACCGTCTTCTTAAGAACCTCCATCGCCATAGGGCATACATCGGGGCAGTGGGTGTAGCCGAAGAAGATGAGAACCACCTTGCCCCTGAAATCACTTAGACAGACCTCAGTCTCCTTGCCATCTTTCCAGCCACTGAGACAGAAGTCCTCCGCAGGGTCTCCCTTGACTATACCGTTATACTTCTCCTCGCAGGACAGAAGAAACAAGCTGAGCAAGGAAGTGATTACTAACCCGATCAGCCTCATCATGGTAAAGTATAGTTCTCCTCACTCATTATATCAACTCCGCATTCAAGGTTCTCAAGCCAGGAGAACAGCTTCTCCACCAGGCTCTTACCCTTGAAAACCGCCCCGTGCTGGGGTGCCACCGTTTCTATGTCAAGCTGACGGACCATCTTGAGCCACAGCTTTAGAATCTTTCCCGAGGCCATGTATCTCTTGTGGAAGCTTTCCATATACTTTACGTGGCTCTCAAAGTCCTCAACGAAGAAGTAATCCTGCCCCAGGGAGGCTCCCAAGTCCCCCGAGAAGAGTATCTTCGACACAGGATCGTAAACCTGAAAGTTCCCCGGAGAGTGGAGGAAATGGGCCGGGATTATGAGTAGCTCACAATCCCCTCCGAGGGTGATCCTGGTACCCCTGTCGTTTACGGGAATCACTCTGCCTTCCAGCTTAGAGTCCAGACCGAAGTGGGGTATGAACCTCGTCCAGAGTTTGGATATTATCGCTTCCGCATCCGTCGTCATGAGCCAGTAGTTTATACTCGCCACTATGTCCGGGTCCTGGTGGGAGAGGAATATATACCTTATCTGCTTGGGTGGTATGAGAACGGATATGTCCGTAAATAGCCTGGACTGGACCTTGTGACCGCCCGGGTCAAGGAGCATCGCCTCGTCCTTATGAATTATGAGGTACTGGTTAGCCTGAATCGCACTCGCGGGCGTCAGTTCCTCAAAGAGGAATACCTTGTGATCAGGAGAGTCAAAGATCACCTTCCCTGCCATGACTTACCCCCTGCCGAAATATGACCCAGATCAGGTGTCAAACATTTTAACATACTGATTAGGTTTAAAATGATCTCGTGGTCTGGACAGGTGTTGATGGAGAAAAGGTGTTCAGCGTTGAAGTTTCAAGACTGAGGAGGGAGTGGAGGCCCACCTCAAGAACCGGGAGAAGGATCTACGTGATCCCGTCCGATCTATGTCTGATCAGGTTCAGGAGGACGGAGATAAAGGGGGAGGGGGACCTGAAGAAGGCGATGGGCCTTGAGCTTGAGGAAAGGTTCGGTCCGACTCTTTGGGACCTGAAGATCCTGAACGGGGAGTGTGTGGTCGCGGTCGTTAAAGGCTTTGAACCTCCCCGGGACGCCTACTCCCTTGACCCTGAGGTATTCTCCCTTGCCAGGTGTGCTAAGGCGAACGGCTTTGAGAACTGCACCGTGGTGAACGTGGCAAAGAACAGGACCACATTCGTTAGGGTCAGGGATGGAAGGATGAAGGCATACAGGGTTGTCCTGAGGGGTTCTGACTACATAAGGAAGGGGAACGGACTAAGGGATATAGTTAAAGATTCAGGGTGGGACCTGTCGGAAGAGGAGGTCCTCCTCTGCGGAGACCTGAATGGTCTTGAAACTCCCGAGGACATATTCGGGAAGGTTCTCAGGAACAGATACACCCCTCCGCACCTCTGCTCCGCATTCGGAGCATCCCTGAGATATGTTCTTCCCGATGAGGCTCCTGATTTCAGGGAGGAGGAGGTCTCCAGGAGAGAGCTCAGGAGGTATATACTCGTCAACGGACTTGCCTTTGCTTTAATGATCATGTCTGCGGTTTTGGGAGACACGCTCACGGACAGGATCGTGGATGAAATAAGGAGGGTCCAGAAGGAGACCTTTAAGGAGGCCTTCCCGCACCTGCCCGCATCAGGTATAGTGGACCAGCTAAGGGCTATGGTAAGGAGGGAGAGTGTCAGCATGACCGAGCTCCTATCCAGGATAGCACCCAGGCTGAAGGAGGGTATGAGGGTATACAGGATAGAGTTCAGCGGGTCCGAACTGAGGATAGTGGGAGAGATTAAGGACAGGACCGCCTTAGATCCGCTCAAACCCCAGACGGTAAGGAGGACTCCGGAAGGGAGTTACGAGTTTGAGGTGGTGGTGAGGTGAGGAAGAGGAGGATCTTGGACCTCGTATCCCTGCTCATAGCAGTTCTCTTCGTGATCTACGGAGCTTTGAAGATATCCGAGACCAAAGAGAGGGTTCTGAGGGAATATTTAAGACATAAAGAGTTCCTGTTTCTGATGGGGACGGTGGAGAGAAAGGAGAGGGCGGACGAAGAGTCTGTCAGGGACCTCCTGAAGGAGTTGGGTATAGAACCCGAGAAGGTGATCACAACCGAAGTCGGCATTGAGGTAGTCGTAGACACCCTGAGCTGGAGGGTCATACCGGGATTCATTAAGGAACTTGAGGGGAGGTTCAAACTGGTCAGCTTTGAGGCGGTGGACAATACAGGTAAGGGAAGGTTCAGGGTGAGGTTCGTCGTAAGGTGAGTGTATTTGACCTCTTCGCAGACAGATACGACCTTTGGTATGAGACACCCTTCGGCAGGTCAGCTTACAGACTTGAGTGCGAGTGTCTGAGGAGGGTGACCCCCGAGTTCAGGATGGGTCTTGAGGTGGGTGTCGGGACCGGGAGGTTCGCATCCAAACTCGGTGTCAGGTTCGGCGTGGACATCTCCTTCAGTATGGTAAAGAGGGCGAGGGAGAGGGGTATAGTCCCTGTGGTCGGTGATGCTGGGAGTCTGCCCTTCAGGGAGGGGAGCTTTGACCTTGTTCTTATGGTTGTCACCCTCTGCTTTCTGAAGGACCCGTTAAGGGCACTGAAGGAGGTGAGGCGCGTCCTTAAGAAAGGGGGCGGTCTGGTCCTGGGTCTCATCCTGAGAGAGAGCAGGTGGGCAGAGTTTTACATGGAGAAGGCTAAAAAGGGCCACCCGATATACAGGGAGGCGAGATTTTACTCCTTCGGAGAGCTTGAGGTTATGCTAAAGAGTGCTGGCTTCATAATCAGGGAGGTGTTCTCCACACTCCTTGAGGAACCTCAGGACAAAAACCCTGTGAGGAACAGGGCTGTAGTTGAAGGTGTGTCCCACCTCGCCGGGTTCACCTGTGTCAGGGCAGAACTTCTTTAAGGAAGTCGGTAACTATCTGGGCGAGGTCCTCGGCTGCGAGGTCTCTGAAGAAGTGGTCAGCGTAGTCTATGACCTCAACCCTCACGTTGTTCTTACCTTTAAGGTAAGGCCTAAGGAAGGAAGGGAGGTCCCTGACTCTTGTGTCCTCACCGCCCGCAACTATAAGGACGGGTATGGTCAGCTTCTTCAGAGCCTCTCCCACGTTCCTGTCAACACCGTAGTAGGTGTAAAGGGTCCTCGCACTTACCTTGGCCTTCTGGCAGTAAAAGAACTCAGTCTCAAGGAATGTTCTGCCTCCGTTCTGCTTATAAAGTTCCTCCGCCTTCTTCAGGAGAGGGTGCTTCCTCGGTGTCCCCTTTGAGGGGGCGACGGCTACTATACCTACCACGTTCCCTCCCTTCAGCCTCAAGGCTGCGTGGATCACCTGAAGTCCTCCGAGGGAGTGTCCTGCGAGGACCACCTTCTTGATACCTCTTGACTCAAGCCACCTCACCCAGGCCTCTATCTCCCTGAGGTTCAGGTCAAACACATGGTCCATCGGGTAGGAGCAGTCGTAGGGTTCGGTTCTGTTGTTAACTCCCAAAGTAAGCGTGGGAGACAGGACGGGATAGCCCGCCGAGACCCACAGCTCCCTCTGAACAGTTATAGGTTCCTGCATCCGGTGGGTCTGGAAAAGTCCGTGAACCCAGAGGACGGCCCCTTTCTTGGCGGGATCAACGCCCTCCGGAACAGACCACTCCGCGTTGGCCATCAGCCTCCTCCCTTCGTATTCAATCGTTATGGAAACCGGAACCCCGAAGGAAACGGAAACTGTTAGGATCAAAAGGATAAGAAACCTCATGACCGCAAACCTCCTCGCTTATAATGTAAGCCATGTTCTTCTTTGATCTCAACAACCCGGAAAGGCTGTGGATACACCTTCACGGCTTTGCAACCAACGTGATGGGAGGTAAGATAGAGTTCGCCAGAAACTACTTCAGGAGAACAGGTGCTTACTCCTTCTTCGCTATGGACATGGACTATGAGAAGCACACCACAACAGAGGTCCTTGATGTCCTTGAGGCCCT
>JAJRQX010000023.1 GCA_024280065.1 Aquificota bacterium | reverse complement strand
TTTGAACTCCCTGCTTATGAAACTCATTCTTAAGAAATAGTATAATGCTATGAAATCTGCGGGCATGAGGAAAATCCTGTCCCTTGAGAACTTAACACTTCTCGCCATAGTGCTCGGCGTTCTGGCAGGTGTTGTTCTCCCAGATATAGGCAGGGATATAAAGATAGTCGGAGACATATTTCTGAGCCTCCTCAAGATGATCATAGTGCCCTTAGTGTTCACCTCTGTCTTTGTGGCCATGATAGGTCTGGGGAGCCTGAGGAAGTTCGGGGACATGGGGATCAAAACCGTAGCCTACTACTTCGCAACCACAGGACTCTCGGTAGCCACAGGTCTCATACTTGTGAACTTGATAGACCCCGGCAAGGGTTCGGGTATAACACTACCTGCGTCCCAAGAGGTAGAGGTGAAAAGGCTCACCTTTGAGGACATAGTCTGGAGCATAGTCCCCTCAAACCCGATAAAGAGCTTTACCGAAGGTCAGGTCCTCCAGATAATCTTCTTCGCCGTTCTCTTCGGTCTCGCCACGCTGACGGTAAGCAGGGAAAAGATGGACCACATACTCAACCTCTTTGACGGTCTCAACGAAGGGCTTATAAACCTCACAAGATGGGTGGTAAAGCTGACACCTTTGGGTGTGTTCGCCTTAGTTTCGCACATGGTTGCGAGCGTGGGGTTGAGTGTTTTTCTGTCCCTGTGGGAGTATGCCCTGACTGTGATCTTAGGTCTTCTTATCCATGCGTTTCTGGTCCTTCCACTCATAGCCCTTCTCCTCGGACGCTACAACCCCTACTCCTACTTCAGGAGGATAAGGGAGGCTCCCCTCCTCGCCTTCTCAACCGCATCAAGTGCAGCGACCCTACCTGTGTCCATGCAGGTTGCTGAGGAAAAGGGAGGTGTCCGAAAGGAAACAGCAGGGTTCGTACTGCCCTTGGGTGCCACCATAAACATGGACGGGACAGCCCTCTACGAGTCCGTGGCAGCAGTTTTCATAGCTAACCTGTACGGTATAGACCTTTCCATCTCCCAGATGGTGATGATATTCCTGACAGCTACCTTGGCCTCCGTAGGTGCCGCGGCTATACCCGGGGCGGGTCTCGTTATGTTAGCTCTTGTCCTCAGCTCCGTGGGTGTCCCTCTTGAGGGTATAGGGATAATAATAGCTGTTGACAGGTTCCTGGACATGGTCAGGACAGCGGTAAATGTCTGGGGGGACCTCAACGGTGCGAAGATAATAGACAGGTTCGTGAAGTAAATTTAAAGGTATGGGACTCAAGGAGAAGCTGATCAGGAAAGGAGACTACGTGTGGGAGCTCCCGAAAGGGACCGTTGAGGGACAGAAAGTCCCTGTGGTTCTATACCTTAGCGACACACTCTTTGAGCTTCTGGAAGAAGACGCTGTAAGGCAGGCGGTAAACGCAGCGACACTTCCCGGTGTGGAAAAGGCTATATACATCATGCCCGACGTTCATGTGGGATACGGCTTCCCGGTGGGCGGCGTGATAGCTACCGATGTGGAGGACGGGATAATAAGCCCGGGAAGTGTGGGGTATGACATAAACTGCGGTGTGCGTCTAATAGCCACGAACATCAGAGGTAAGGACATAGCCCCGAGGATAAGGGAGCTGATGGGTGAGATCCTGAAGAATGTCCCGGCGGGTGTAGGTTCAAGGAGCACCATAAAGCTCTCAAGGTCCAAGCTTGAAGAGGTCCTGGTTGAGGGAGCAAGGTGGGCTGTTGAACAGGGTTTCGGGTTTGAGGAGGACCTAAGGCACATAGAGGGCGGGGGTTCCCTCCCGGGGGCGGACCCGTACAGGGCGTCCAAGGAGGCCTACGATAGGGGTTCGGACGAGCTAGGGACCGTAGGTTCGGGAAACCACTTTGTAGAGCTTCAGGTGGTTGAGGAGATATACGATGAGGAGACGGCGGAAAGGTTCGGTATCTTTGAAGGACAAGTGCTCATAATGGTCCACTCAGGGTCAAGGGGGTTCGGCCACCAGGTCTGCACAGATTATCTTAAGATAGCGGTCCAGTCCCTTTCAAGATACGGTATAAAGCTCCCGGACATGCAGCTCGCCTGCATGCCCTTTTCCTCCGAAGAGGGCCAGAGTTATTTCAGGGCAATGAACGCTGCCGCAAACTACGCCTTTGCCAACAGACAGATACTCGGTTTCAGGACCGCGGACACGGTGAGGAGGTTCTTAGGGATCTCGTGGGAGGATCTGGGCTACAGGGTCATATACGACCACGCCCACAACATAGCCAAGGTAGAAGAGCATAAGGTAGGAAGCAGGAGAAAAAGACTCGTCGTTCACAGGAAGGGTGCGACGAGAGCCTTCCCACCTTACAGCCCGGATATCCCGGAGGACTACCGAGATGTTGGACAGCCCGTCATAATCCCCGGAGACATGGGGAGGGCCTCGTACCTTATGGTGGGTCAGGAGCCTTCCATGGAGGAGAGCTTCGGGACCGCCTGCCACGGTGCAGGGAGGGTCATGTCAAGGAGGCAGGCTAAGAAGTTCGTGAAGGAGAAGGGACTTGAAAATATCATAGGGGGCCTCACGGTCGTGGCGAGGGGTAAGGGAACGGTCATGGAGGAGATCCCACAGGCCTACAAGGACGTATCAGAGGTGGTCAGGGTGGTTCACGAGGTAGGGATAGCCAGGGCTGTGGCGAAGTTCAGACCCATAGGGACGCTAAAAGGCTAACTTCCTTAGGTCCTTTATCAGCCTCAGCTTTGCCCTGAGGGAGCTCCTGACGTCATCCGCGATCTTCACACCCCTGAGGGCAACGAGGAGAGAAGGACCCTCTATGAACCTGTCCTCCCTCCTTGGGGGAATCTCCGCCAAGGGTTGTCTCAACAACCTCCTGAATCTCTCCATGGCTATTAATATTTAACGGATCGATCTATACC
>JAJRQX010000022.1 GCA_024280065.1 Aquificota bacterium | reverse complement strand
CGGCCCGAGAAAGGTGACGTCTATGTCCTTCTCGGGTTCAGGTTCAGGGAGGACATCAAGGTCAAGAAAGGGTGTTACGTAACTCATGTTTTCTATACCTAATAGTCTGAGGCTGTCAGCATATCTTATGTCTCCCACTATACCTATGAAGTTCCTGTGCTGGAGGCCGACTATCGCAGGGAAGTGAAGGAGTGGGTCATCGGTAAAGTAAGATATGTGGACAAAGCCGAGTATATCGTATATGGGCATCTTCTTACCGTCCTGGTCACCCACTATTATCCCGGTCCCGTTCAGGTCCATGGTGAAGGCGGGTCTTATCTCCATAAGCCTGTTTACGGTTTCCTGAACCTTGTCAGGTCTCAGCTCAAGTTCGGAGACCTCCGCTCCGTGCTCCTCAAGGTACCTCAGAAGGGCCCTTATGTGCCTCAGGGAACCCTGAAGCTCCCCAGTCTTCAGAAAGGCAATTTTCATGAGACCTCATTATACCAGAGAGTCCATTAAAGACTGCCTTATCCTCTCCACCTCCCTGCCGAGCTCTCTCCCGTGGAGACCCATCTTCTTCAGCTCCTCCACCTTCTCGGGCGGTACCTTGACCTTCCTGAGCTTTTCCAAATAAACCCTCACCTTTTCCCTGACCTCTTCTCGGACCATCAGTAACAGAAGAAGGGATGTATGGAGGCCTTTAAGGACACTGTATATATCTGAGTTCTTGGACGCTCCTTTAAGAGCTCCAAGTATCCTCCTCAGGTCCTTAAAGACCCTCTTCATGTTCTTCCTCACCCAGGAGGGGGCGGAGACCTCTTCAAGAAACCTGATGGCGGTCTCTTCCTTCACCGTGCTTAAGATAAGCATAAGGAAGACCCAGCCATAGTCCAGCTTCTCCTCCGGAAACTGGAGGGAGTGCCAGTGGACCACCCTGCTGAGTTTGAGGAGGTCATCCTCAAGCCTTTCAGACCACCTGAACCCTTCAACTATCTCTTCCAGAACCCTGTACTTTCTGTAAAGCCTGAGTATCTCCGTGAGCCTGTCCTCCCTGAGGGCGGACCTAAGTTCGTTCAGGATCCTTCCCCTTGGAGCCTCTTTAAGGAGACCGAGGTCAACCGCCTGCTTGAGTAGTTTCTCCGTGCTCTTTGACAGTCTGAAACCGAACCTCCCCGCGAACCTCAAAGCCCTCAGTATCCTGACAGGGTCCTCTATGAAGCTGACGGGGTGCAGGACCCTGACTATACCATCCTTCAGATCTCTGAGGCCCCCGAAGAAGTCTATGAGGGTACCGAAGTCCTCAGGGTTCACGGACAGGGCCATGGCGTTTATGGTGAAGTCTCTTCTTATCAGGTCCTCCTTCAGGGAAGCCTTCTCCACCTCAGGGTAGGACCCGGGTTTGGGGTAGAACTCCCTCCTCGCGGTCGCAAACTCCACCTTTATATCTCCCACCTTCAGGTGGGCGGTCCCGAACTCAGGGAAGGGGTGAAGGTCAACACCGAACCTTTCCGCTACCTTTCTCGCCACCTCTACGGCGTCACCCTCAACCACGAAGTCAAGGTCCCGAACCTCTCTGCCGAGGATCAGGTCCCTGACGACCCCGCCTACGAGGTAGGCCTTGATACCTAAGCTTGAAGCCTCCTCACCGACTACCCTGGCGAGGTCTTCCACCTTTCCGGGGAGTCTCAGCTTCTTTTTGAAAGCCTTAATCTCTCCCAGATCCTCACTGAGCTTTCTAAGTATGTCAAACCTGGTGACCACGCCTACAACCTTCCCCTCGCTGACCACAGGTATTAGGGTCTGGCCGAAGCTGGACAGGATCTCCTCCGCCTCCCATACAGGGTCCTCGGGTTTTAGCGTCCGTATGTCTCTCATGGCGAACTCCTCAACCCTCTTTTCTGGGAACAGACGTACCACCTTCAGGAGGGTCTTCTTTGACACCGTCCCGATGAGCCCGCCCTCAGGGTCCACAACGGGAGCACCGGCGAAACCCCTTTCCGTTAACAAGTCCAGAGCTTCCCTGATCGTCAGGTCTCCCTTCACAGTGAATGGGGGAGAGGTCATAACGTCCTTCACCTTCAGGTTCACTGACCCGCCGGACTTAAGGAAGCTGACTATCAGCCCCTTTATCCTCTGGGCTGAGATGTTCTCCACCTTCAGGGCTCCCGCCTCCCTGTGGCCTCCCCCGCCGAAGTGGGAGAGGATCTCGCCCACGTCTATATCAGGGTCCTGAGACCTTCCGAAGACGTAGGTCTTGCTCCCCGCCTCTACTATTATGAAAAAGGCGTCCGCCTCCTTGAGGTCCTTAACCTCGTACAGGAGGTTACTTACGTCGGGTTCATACTTCTCCAAGGTAGCGGTGGCTATGACCACCTCCTTGCCGTTGAGGTACACCTTCTCCATGGAGGAGAGAAGGTTCCCCACCACCTCTATCTGGGACTTGGTGTAACCTTCGGAGAGGTATCTCCTGACCGTTCTCAGGTTAGCTCCCTTAGATAGGAGCCAGGACGCTGCGGAGAGGTCCCTCGGTGTT
>JAJRQX010000021.1 GCA_024280065.1 Aquificota bacterium | reverse complement strand
CCAAGACCGCGTCCGTCCCGTTCTCCACGTGGAAGTCTATGAGCTTAGCCAAAGCCTCGTAGTCTACCTCACCTTCCTTAAAGGGTGTTATAAGAGCTACTATGGAACCTTTCAGCATAGGGTAATTTTAACCTAAAATCCGCACCTCAGCACCTTGGCCTCAAAGGGAACCACGCCGTCCAGTATCATGCCGAGCTTCTTCGCGGCGGCGTAGGAGAGGTCAAGGTGCCTTCCCCTCACGTAGGGACCCCTGTCCACCACCTTAACCCTGACCGTTTTCCCATTCTTCAGATTCTTAACCAGGAGTATGGTCCCCAGGGGAAGGGTCCTGTGGGCTGCGACATAGTCGTACATGTTGAACCTAACACCTGAGGCGGTTCTCCTACCGTGGAACTCCTTCCCGTACCAAGAAGCGTAACCCCTCAGCTTCCGCGGGCAGGAAAAGACACCGTTCTCCCCGCACCTTAAAACGTAAACTTTTGCGGTGAAGCTTTCCCCCCTGCTCATGAAGGACTTATACCTTCTCGGTATGCAGAGACCTTTCACCTTCTTGTTAGTTCTAACCGATATCCTCAGGCTCTTGCCCGTGTTTACGTTCACCACCTTTATAAGGCTCATGTGCTGTATTCTGTCTGAGTAGGCGTATTTTGTTGGGCAGTAGGTTACTCTCATGTACGTCACCTTCGGACACTTGGCCTTGAGGAGTTCCCGGGTCTCATAGCCTACCTTGACCCTCGGAGCACACGAGACGATCACAAGAAGCAGAGCTACAACCCACATGACCTAAAAAAGTATAATTACCATGAACCATGGACTACAGAAGGGCAGCCCGGATCTTCTCCCAGATAAGCGGTGTATACGACACGTTCCTTAGCTTCGCGACCTTCGGGAGGATACACTCATGGCAGAGGGAGATGATAGAGGACATGGGAAGGAAAGGGAACTGGCTTGATGTGGGAACGGGAACAGGTGAGGTCCTCATAAAGCTGGGGGAAGATCACAGGGGTCTTAAGGTAGGCCTTGACCCAGCGGAGGGTATGGTCCTCTCAGCCAGGAAGAAGTGCAAGGGTTGCAGGTTCGTGGTGGGTATAGGAGAGAGCTTACCTTTCAGAGACGGGGTCTTCTCAAAGGTTTCCCTCTCCTTAGTCTTCAGACACCTTGAGGATCAGGGAAGGTTCCTCGATGAGGCGAGGCGTGTCCTTGAGGAAGGGGGAACCCTCGGCATCATAGACATAGGCAGGTTCAGGGGGACCGGGGTTCTGCTCTTTCTAATGAGGACCCTTCTGAAACCGGTAGGTCTCCTTATCTTCGGCAAGGATAAGTGGGATTTCTTCATACATTCCGTTGAGGAGAGTTACTCTGTAGATGAGGTCCGTGATCTCCTTGAGTCCAAAGGATTTAAAGTCATCAAGGTTAGGAGGAGGATGCTGGGGACAGTATTCATACTAACCGCTAGGAAAACTGCCTGAGGAACCTTATATCGTTCTCGTAGAAGACCCTTATGTTGTCTATCCTGAAGAGGAGCATGGCTATCCTCTCCACCCCCATACCGAAGGCGAAGCCCTGATACAGGTCCGTGTCTATACCGCAGGCCTCAAGGACAGCCGGGTATACCATGCCGCAACCCATAACCTCAAGCCAGCCCGTCCACTTACATACCCTGCAGCCCTTCATACCGCATATAACACATCCTATGTCCACCTCCGCGGACGGTTCTGTAAAGGGAAAGTATGAGGCCCTGAACCTGACGGGAAGGTCCGTCCTGAAGAGCTCCTTAAGGAAGGTCTCTATAACATACTTCATGTGTCTGAAGTTGGCCTCCTCGTTTACCACAAGCCCCTCAACCTGATGGAACATTGGAGAGTGGGTGGGGTCGTCGTCTCTCCTGTAGACCTTCCCCGGAGCCACCATCTGTATTGGGGGCCTGTGCTTCAGCATAGTCCTTATCTGGACCGGGGAGGTGTGGGTCCTGAGAAGATACCCCTCCCTGTTGATATAGAAGGTGTCCTGCATATCCCTCGCTGGGTGGTCCGGGGGGATGTTCAGCATGTCAAAGTTATACTTTTCAAGCTCAACCTCTGGTCCCTCCTCAACGGTAAAGCCCATCCCCCTGAATATGTCCACGATCCTCCTTAAGGTGATCGTTATAGGGTGTAAGGATCCGACTGTGTTCTGTAAGGGGACAGTCAGGTCCTCCCATTCAGAGGCAAGGGCTCTATTTATCTCGTCCTTCTTCAGAGTCTCTTCGCGGTGTTTTATGGCCTCCTCTATCTCCTCCTTTACCGCGTTTACCTTCCTCCCGTATTCCCTCCTTTCCTCAGCGGGGATCTCCCTTATCCTCTTAAGAGCCTCCGTGATCACACCCTTCCTACCGAGGTACTTAGCCTTTACCCTCCGGAGCTCCTGAAGGTCCCTTACCTTATCTATTTCCGAAAGGGCTTCATTCCTTACAGCATCAATGTCTTTCATGCCTTTGATAGTGCCTCTTTTACCCTGTCAACCACCTTCGCGAAGGCTTCAGGATCTCTCACCGCCATCTCTGCGAGCATCTTCCTGTTTAGGTCTATCCCCGCCAGCTTAAGGCCGTGTATGAACCTGCTGTAGTTAAGGCCGTAAGGCCTTACCGCAGCGTTTATCCTCGCTATCCAGAGCCTCCTGAACTCCCTTTTCCTCAGCTTCCTGTCCCTGTACTGGTAGTATAGAGCCCTCATCACTGCTTCTTTCGCTCTCCTGTAGGAGGTGTGGCGCATACCTCTGTATCCCTTAGCGAGTTTCAGTATCTTCTTCTTGTGCTTTCTGGAAGAAGGACCTTTGACCCTCATACTCCTCCTCCTTGAGTCAGGAGGATCATTT
>JAJRQX010000020.1 GCA_024280065.1 Aquificota bacterium | reverse complement strand
AGCCGGGAGTCCCGCCGGCGGCACCTGCGGTGGCCAACGCCCTCTTCAGGATAGAGGGGAAACTTGCGACGGAACTACCCTACTACGGAGAGATAAAATATCCCTCATGAGCCCGGAGGACCAGCTTAAGGTCTTAAAGGAGGGGACCGTAGAGATCATAGAGGAAGAGGATCTCCTCAGAAAGCTGAAGAAGGGAAAGCCCTTGAAAGTAAAGGCGGGCTTTGACCCAACCGCTCCGGACCTCCACCTGGGGCACGCGGTTCTCCTTCAAAAGATGAAGCAGTTTCAGGACCTCGGCCATGAGGTCTACTTCGTCATAGGCGATTTCACCGCCATGATAGGGGACCCGACAGGGAGGAGCGAGGCGAGGCCACCACTAACCAAGGAGGAGGTACTCAGGAACGCAGAAACTTACAAAGAACAGGTCTTCAAGGTCCTTGCTCCCGAGAGGACGAGGATAGTCTTCAACAGCTCCTGGCTTGAGGAACTCGGAACGGAGGGTCTCATACGGCTATCCGCCAAGTACACGGTGGCGAGGATGCTGGAAAGGGAGGACTTCTCCAAGAGGTTCAGGGAGGGAAGACCCATACACATACACGAGTTCCTCTACCCCCTGCTTCAGGCCTACGACTCGGTGGCCATAGAGGCGGACGTAGAGCTCGGAGGAACGGACCAGAAGTTCAACCTGCTCATAGGAAGGGACATCCAGAGGGAGTTCGGTCAGGAACCCCAGGTCTGCATTACGCTCCCCTTGCTCGTCGGGCTTGACGGCGTAAGGAAGATGTCCAAATCCTACGGAAACTATATCGGTATAACGGAGGATCCTAAGACCATGTTCGGAAAGATCATGTCTGTATCGGACGACCTCATGTGGGACTACTTCCTGCTCCTGACAGACTACACGAAGGAGGAGATAGAGAACATTAAGAGGGAGTGGCATCCGATGGAGGCGAAGAAGCATCTCGCCTACCTCATAGTCAAGAGGTTCCACTCGGAGAAGGAAGCGGAGTCTGCGAGGGAGTGGTTTGAGAGGACATACTCCAAAAGGGAGTTCCCCGAGGACGCTCCTCTCGTCTTTCTGGACAGGGAGGAGGTCACAGCCCTTGACCTCATACTCAGCATAGGTGCGGTCTCTTCAAAGAACGAAGGCAGGCGGGTCATACAGGGGGGAGGTTTAAGGGTAAACTCGGAGAAGATCACCGATCCCTATGCTAAGATAAATGTGGAGGGGGAGCTGAAGGTTCAGGTAGGTAAGAAGAGGTTCTACAGGGTGAGGAGGGGAGGTTGATTTGGCGATCCTTATACTCCTTGCTCTGGTAGGCTTCATCTTTGGCCTTGAGAGGGTACTACACTACTGCGGGTACATAGAACTCCTCAGGCCTGCAGACACGAACGTTCCCCTTCCCTTCAAAGGCTATGTATCACCCGCGGGTATAGAACCCGACCCGCCCGAGTCCTGTGTCTGGGCTATCTTTGAGATAAAGAAAGGTTCGGAATACACGCCCACCCTCGTGGTCATATCAAGGACCAAGGGTGGCTACAGGGCGGACATATACAGCGACCCAGAGAGGATATTCGGCCACAGACAGGGTAGGTCCGTTGACTCCTCTCCGAGCGGTATTGACATCAGAGTAAAGGAGATGGAAAACTACTTATCCCTCGCAGCGGGTAGCAGGGTACTTAAGGAGGCCCTGAAGGCTCTGAAAGACGGTAAGAGCGAAACTTCCTTCCAGAAAGTTGTACCCTTAGCCTTGCCCTTTGCCCCGACCCTGCCCCAGAGATTCGTAGCCCTGTACAGGCTCTACGATATAAGGTGGGCGGACGAACTCCCCAAGGAGGTAAGGGAGCTCGTGGACAAAGGAAGGTCAAAGAACGTAAGGCATTCCAAAGACTGGAATCCTATCTCCGTTCCTGCGGACCTGGTGGAGAACTAATTTATAGGTTATGAAGTTCTTTAAGCTCCAGCTTACATCTTATGAGGACAAGCTTGAGATCTGGTTTGTGGGAGACGATAAGCTCACAGAGAAGGACTTCGGAGATGCCCTGTCAGAGGCCATGCTTGAGGCCTTCAAGGAGCTTGAAGACACCGCTGAGGACTCTCCGGAGGTAAAGAAGGATTACCCCCTCTTCGTCCTGGCCCTTGAGGAAGAGGTATTCCTTAAGGTTATGGAAAGCAGAGGCTTCAGGAAGTTAGAGCCGGACGTTGTGGTAAAGGGTGATTCCTACTCGATCCTCTGGGAGACACCGGACGGAAAGAGGAAGCTAACGCCTCTGAAAGACAGCGGCAACCTGGAGAAGTTCATACTGAGCAAGGGTGTGGAGCTTTCGGATGAGGATCCGAACAAGATAATATTCGGAGAGTTCTGAGCCGGTTCCTCACCTCAGGAAGATGGCATCCAGAAGCTACAGGAACTCTTTACTTGAAGCCCATCCTGAGACATGCATTAAATTTATGTAATATCTTCTCCATGGAGGAGGCCTCATGCCAGCCCTATCGGTGGACTACGTAAAGGACAAGGTCATAAACGGTGAGAGGATAGCTCCCGAGGAGGCCATGGTCCTTTTCAAAGAGGCGGACCTTCCCACCATAGGATACTTAGCTGACCTTGTGAGGAGGAGGAAGCATCCTGACAACATAGTCACTTTCGTAATAGACAGGAACGTGAACTACACGAATATATGCATCGCAGGGTGTAAGTTCTGTGCTTTCTACAGGAGGAAGTCAGACCCGGACGCCTACGTCCTTGACCTTGAAGAGATCTTTAAGAAGGTTCAGGAGCTGATAGACTGGGGCGGAACTACACTGCTCATGCAGGGTGGTATAAACCCGGATCTTCCCTTGAGCTTCTACGAAGAGATGATATCCGCGATAAGGGAGAGGTTCCCTCAGGTCCAGATCCACTGCTTCTCCGCCCCTGAGATAGTCTACCTTGCAAAGCTGGAAGGTCTGAGCGTGAGAGATGTTCTGAAAAGGCTCAAGGAAGCGGGTCTCATGTCTGTTCCAGGGGGCGGGGCGGAGATCCTATCTCAGGAGGTAAGGGACCGGATATCACCTGGTAAATGTACTGTTGAGGAGTGGGAGGAGGTTCACAGGACAGCCCATGAGCTAGGCATGACCACGACCGCAACCATGATGTTCGGTCACATTGAGAGGATAGAGCACATTGTTGAGCACTTAGACAGGGTAAGGAGGATACAGGACGATACGGGTGGGTTCACCGCCTTCATACCTTGGACCTTCCAGAGGGGTAACACCAGAATGGACCACATAGAACCCGCGGGGTCCGTTTACTACCTCAAGGTTCTTGCTCTCTCAAGGATATACCTTGACAACTTTGAAAACATCCAGAGCTCCCACGTGACCCAGACAATGCCGATAGGTACGGTGGGT
>JAJRQX010000019.1 GCA_024280065.1 Aquificota bacterium | reverse complement strand
GGCTCTTAAACAGGAGGGTTTCCCTGTGGGTTTCGGAAAGGTTGGTGGACAAGGTTTCTCCCATGCAGGCCACCTGGTTCACCTTCCTACTCGGTATCCTGGCAAGCCTGGTAGCTATCTTTAGCCCCGCTTTGGGTTCTCTGATCTACCAGCTCAGTTCAATGCTTGACGGCGTGGACGGTGAGATAGCGAGGGCTTCTTTAAGGACTACCAAGTTCGGCGGATGGCTTGACTCGGTCCTTGACAGATTTGTTGACTTCTTCTTCCTCTCCTCTTTGGCCCTTTGGCTTAGCCCCGAGGACGGGTTCCTGCCATGGGTCTTGGCAGCCCTATTCGGGACACTTATGGTCAGCTACACCACCGAGAGGTTCAGGGGAGCTTACTGTGAGGACGCCTATCAGGTGATAAAACCCCTAAGGTTTCTCCTGGGCAGGAGGGACGAGAGGGTATTTTTCATAATGGTTTTCTGTCTTCTGGGATGGATAAAGGCCCTTTTTGTAGTTCTGGCCCTGGTGACAAACCTGAGGGTTATACTAACCATGTATCTTGTCTGGAAGCATAGGGGAAGGTATGAACAGACTCTTCATAAGGACCCAGCTCAAGAGATTTCTTGAGGAGGACATAGGAACGGGGGACATAACCACCGAGGCAATCTGCTCGGATGAGACGGTCAGGGCTGTGATCGTGGCAAAGGATAAGGGTGTTCTCGCTGGCCTGCCTTTTATTCAGGAGCTTTTCCTGATGGTTGGAGGTGTCTATGTTATACCAAAGGTGGAGGAAGGGAAGGAGTTCGGAGAAGGTGACACACTCCTTGAGCTTGAAGGAAGAGCTGACGTCATTCTCAGCACGGAGAGGGTGGTCCTCAACATTCTCCAGAGCCTCTCGGGCATAGCTGCCACGACCAGAAAGTTCGTGAAGGTCCTTGAGGGGACAGGTATAAGGATACTGGACACCAGAAAGACCACACCTGGGTACAGGTTCTTTGAGAAGTATGCGGTCCGCGTTGGAGGAGGCTCCAACCACAGGTTCGCCCTATACGATATGGTCCTGATAAAGGACAACCACAAGAGGGTGGCAGGGGGTTTGAAGGAGGCCATAAGGAGGGTGAGGGAGAGGATAGGACCTGCCTACAGGGTAGAGGTTGAGATAGAGAGTCTCGGGGAGCTTGAGGATGCCCTATCCGAAGGTGTTGACATCATTATGCTTGACAACTTCTCCCCTGAAGAAGTAAAGGAGGCGGTGAAGGTAGTAAAGGGAAGAGCTGAGATAGAGGTCTCGGGCGGTATTACCCTTGAGAACGTAAGGAAGTATGCGATTGAGGGGGTAAGCTACGTATCCTCGGGAGCGATTATCTACTCCTCTTCTTGGACCGATCTCTCCCTGAAGGTTCTCTGAGAATGAACAGGGCGAACTCTTCCCAGCTGAAGGGTTTGAAGCCCTTTCTCAGGGCGTATCTCTCAAGCTCTCTTAGATTCAGCATACGCTCTATCTCCGCCCTGATCTTCAGGTTCTCCTCCTTGAGGGCTTTATATTTGCTTAGCTTTTCCGAGTGTTCCTTAACTATCCTGAGGGAGCAGGCGGAGTAGATCAGGTTTCCTATGAATATCAGAAGGGCAAGCCCGATAGCCAAAAGGGGGTTCATATCCTCTCTCCTGCTCTTAATTTAGCACTTCTTGAAGCTAGGTTCATCCTTATCTCATCCTCGGAGGGGGTTATCGGCTTTTTGGTGAGTATGCGGAAAAGGTTTTGTCTCTCTTTAAAGAACCTCTTAACTATCCTGTCCTCCAGGGAGTGGAAGCTTATAACCACCAGCCTGCCTCCGTGGTTTAAAAGCTCGGGTGTCTTTTTTAGGGCAACCTCCAAGTTCTCAAGTTCCTTGTTTACCTCTATTCTAATAGCCTGAAATACCCTTGTAGCAGGGTGGATCCTGCCGTACCTGAGCCTCTCCGGGTAAACGGACACTATTATCTCCACGAGCTCTCCTGTAGTCTCTATGGGCTTTTTCTCCCTGCGTTTAACTATTGCCCTGGCTATCCTCCTGCTCAACCTCTCCTCTCCGTATTCCCTCAGTATACGTTCAAGCTCTCTCTCGGGATACCTGTTCACCACATCGTAGGCGGTGAGCTTCTGCTCCCTGTCCATCCTCATGTCAAGGGGAGCGTCCCTCTGGAAGGAGAAACCTCTGTTGCTCCTTAGCTGATACATGGACATCCCGAGGTCAAAGAGCATACCGTCCACCCTATCAACCCCTTCCTCCTTCAAGACCAGGTCAAGGTTTACGAAGTTTGCCTTATATATGGAAAACCTGCCCTCAAAATCCTTCAAGTTCTTTTCCGCTATCTCTATGGCCTCCTCGTCCCAGTCTATACCTATGATGTAGCTGTCCTTTACCTTCTCAAGAATCCTCTTCGCGTGCCCTCCTCCCCCCAGGGTGCAGTCTAAAAAGACCTTACCTCCTCCCCCCGTCAGGAGGTCAGTAGCCTCCTCCAGGAGAACGGGCACATGTTCGGTCATAGTAAGAGCCTGAAGCTCTTCCTGTGTATGTCCGAGGGTCCGTGGATCCTCAGGAGCTCCCTGTGTCTCTTCGTCGGGTAACCCTTATGCTTTCCGAACTCATACTCCGGGTAAACCCTGTCAAATACCTCCATTATCCTGTCCCTTAAAACCTTTGCTACAACGCTCGCACATGCACAGCTTAAGCTCTTCTCGTCTCCCTTGGGAAGGGCCAGACAGTTGTAACCTTCCAGGAGGACGTAGTCTGTAATGACGACGTCAAAGCCGTGTTTCAGGTCTTCCAGGGCTCTCCTCATGGCTATCTTGGTTGCCCTCAGTACGTTCACCCTGTCTATCAGGGAGTTGTCCGCTACACCCGTCCCTATAGCTAAGGCCCTCCTCCTTATTTCCTCGTAGGCCTTTTCCCTCTTTCCGGGATCCATACTCTTTTAGTCTCCGTCAAGGAAGGGCTCTGTCCCCGGAGGCAGTATGACCGCTGCTGCAACCACAGGTCCCGCTAAAGGTCCCCTCCCAGCCTCATCCACTCCCGCGACAAGGAGCCCTTCCCTCCAGAACCTCTCCTCAAACTCCGTCATTGTTCTTCCTTCTTCTCCTCGCTCATATCCTCCTTCCTGACCTCCTCCACTTCCTCTATAGCCCTCTGTTCCTCTTCCCTCTGCTTTCTCGCCTCTTCCTTTCTCCTCTGCATAGCTTCATAGTCCCATATCTTTATCTCCTTGATCTTCCTCTGAGCCTCCTTACCCTTGAGTTCCCTCAGGAAGTAGAGCTTTGCCCTCCTGACTTTACCTATCTTAATGACCTCTATCTTCTCTATGTTCGGGCTGTAATAGGGAAATGTCCTCTCTATGCCGACACCGTAGGATTCCTTCCTCACCGTGAAGGTTTTATCAAGGCCTCCTCCCCTTATCCTTATGACCACACCCTCAAAGGGCTGTATCCTCTCCCTGTCCCCTTCCTTTATCCTGTAGTGGACCCTTATCGTGTCCCCCACCTTGAAGTCTGGATAGTCCTTCTTAGGAAGGTACTTTTGCCTTATCTTTTCCATAATGCCGTTCATGGCGGTTTCCTCCTTGAAAATCTTGGATCGGGAATTATACCATACCTTGACTTGGTCAGGTTTTAGTGTATAGTAAGATTTTAGCGGGCGTAGTTCAGAGGTAGAACGCCTGCTTCCCAAGCAGGAGGTCGCGGGTTCGAGTCCCGTCGCCCGCTCTTAAAAAGGGAGGGACCACCATGATAAGGGAGAAAATGGTCTCCCGTATCCTGGAGGAGATAAACTCATGCTCTGAGGAAATCCTCGGCATAAGATTACCAGACGGCACGGATATACCCGAAGGGAGGGTGGACCACAGGGTGGTATTCAGGACCTGGGAAGCCTTCAGGGAAACCTTAAAGGACCCTGAGATGGGTTTCGGGGAGGGATACATGAGGGGCGAGATAGAGGTGGAGGGGGACCTGGAGAGGGTACTTATCATAGGTAGCAGATACCTCAACGGGAGGGAGAAGGGAAACTTTTCCCTGTTCCTCTTTAAGGTCATGAACCTTATAGGGAGAGTAAACACTCTTAAGGAGAAGAGGAACGTCCAGCACCACTACGACCTCGGGGACGAGTTTTACAGGCTCTGGCTGGATTCTACAATGACCTACTCCTGTGCCTTCTTCTCGTCACCTGACATGGACATAGATGAAGCCCAGAGGGAGAAGAGGAGGATAATATACGAAAAGCTCCAGTTGTGTGAGGAGGATACCCTGCTTGACATAGGTTGCGGCTGGGGTTCCATAATCCTTGAGAGTGTGGAGATCTTCGGTCTCAAAAGCGTGGGGATAACCCTCTCTGAGAACCAGTACAGGTATGTCAGGGAAGAGATAAAAAGGAGGGGTCTTGAAGGGAGGGTTGAGGTCTACCTGATGCACTATGTGGACCTTCCCAGGCTGGAGAGGAAGTTTACAAAGGTGGTCTCGGTGGGTATGTTTGAGCATGTAGGAAAGGAGCATATGAGAACCTTCTTCAGGACTGTGGAGAAGGTGATGGAGGAAGGCAGTCTGTTCTTGCTTCACACCATAGGTAAGGTCCACCCACAGAGGCCGAGCAGGTGGATAAGAAAGTATATATTCCCGGGTGGATACCTGCCAAGCATACCCGAGATAATCACAGCCTTTGAGGGAACGAGCTTCTGTCTCATAGACATAGACGACTGGAGGCTCCATTACTACAGGACCCTTAAAACGTGGAGAAAGAGGTTCTGGGACAACGTGGATAAGATAAGGGAGATGTACGGTGATGAGTTTGTCCGCATGTGGGACCTGTACCTCATCTCCTCAGCGGTTTCCTTCTACACCGGTAGCAATCACCTCTTCCAGTTTCTGCTCTCAAAAGGCGTCAGGAACGACTACCCCATCATGAGGAGGGAGTTCCTAAGGGGCTTTGTCCTGACCCACTAGAATCTCCCTTATCTCGCTGACAAACTCATTGACGAAGGGGTCCTTTGACCTGAGGATCTCCTCGGGGGTACCCACGTCCACCACCTCACCCTCCCTGAGAACCATTATCCTGTCCGATATGGAGAAGGCGCTCATCATATCGTGGGTAACAACTATCGCGGTGGTTTTCGTCTTCTCCCTCAGCTCAAGGATCAGCCTGTCTATGACCCTGCTGGTTATTGGGTCAAGCCCTGATGTGGGTTCATCGTAGATTATAAGCTTCGGGTCTGTCGCTATCGCCCTCGCTATAGACACCCTCTTCTTCATACCGCCCGAAAGTTCCGAAGGCATAAGGTCCAGAACGTCCTCGTTCAGGTTCACGAGCCTGAGCTTCTCCCTGGCTATCTCCCTTACTTCGTCAGACTTAGCGTTGGTGTGCTCAAGGAAGTAAAACCCTACGTTCTCCCAGACCTTCAGGCTGTCAAACAATGCCCCCTCCTGGAAGACGTAGCCTATGTTCCTCCTGAGGTCGTCAAGCTCAAGAGGAGGGAGACCGCTGACCTCTCTTCCGAAGACGTATACCTTCCCCTTTGTAGGCTTCCAGAGACCTACTATGTGCTTGGTAATGGATGTCTTCCCGCTACCGCTCGCTCCGATTATTGAGAAGATCTCCTCTTCCATGACCTCAAAGGAGACCCCCTTAAGTATCCACCTCCCATCTATCTCCTTCCAGAGGTTCTCAACCCTGACCACCGTCCTCACAGCAGACCTCCATGCAGGTAAGGGTTGAACCTCCTCTCATGCCCTATGGTGGTCTCCTCGTAATGACCGCAGACGACGAGGGTGTCGTCCGGAAGCTCCGAAAAGATTCTCTCTATGGACCTCCTCATCTTCTCCCTGTCACCTCCGGGGAGGTCCCATCTGCCGACGCTGCCTTTAAAGAGCAGATCCCCCGCTATCAGGACACCCTCCTCCTCAGCGTACAGGCAACAAAGCCCGGGCGTGTGGCCGGGTGTGTGCAGAACCTTGAAGGTTATCCTACCGACCTTTATCTCCATGCCTTCCTCCAGCGGAACATCTGGCTCAGGACACTCCTCAGCCCTTATGTAGGTGGCGAAACCCGGCCATATCTCGTCCCTTATCAGGAACACATCAGCTGGATGGAGGTAGAAGGGAACACCGAAGAACTCCTTCACCTTTTTTACCTGACCCACGTGGTCTATGTGGCCGTGGGTGTTTACTATCGCCTTAACGCGAAACTCCTTTGCCACCTCTATTATCTTCTCCCAGTCTGCACCCGGGTCCACCACGATTGCCTCGCCCGTTTCAGGATCCGCCACCACGGAGCAGTTTACCTCAAGAGGACCTACTGGGATAACCTTCAGGAGCATTTTCATAAAGTTAAATATACCTTTTCCTGCATAATTTTATGGGTGGAGGTAAGGAAGGAAGGTATATACCTTGAGACGGGTCAGGGAAGGAGAAGGATAGGTTACGAGTACTTCCCCGACCTCGGTATCCACAGCTACATACTTGACAGGGGGATCGACGAGAAGACAGACCTTATATTCTTTAAGTTTCTAGGAGCGAGCGCCATAGTTGAGGGTGACCTTGAAAAGGGCCTCGTATTCATAAACGTAAAGCCGACAACCCTCGTTAAATACACGACCGACGTGGTTCAGTTTGTCAGGAAGAATCTCGTCCTTGAGATCCAGAAGGATGTGGTCAGCAGGGACATCCTTGAAAAGGTAAGGGAGTTCGCGGAAAAGAGGGATGTGCTCCTTTCTGTGGATGACTACGGTGTAGAAGGTTCCCGGAAGGAAAGGATAGAGATCCTCCAGCCCGCATACGTCAAGATAGACCTGGCAGCTTCGGAGGACAGGTTTGACTTCGTCCTCTGGGCCTTTGAGGAGATAAAGAAGGTATCTCCCGCATCACAGGTTATCTTAAAGAACGTGGAGAGGGAAGAGGACCTTGAGAAGATGGTTTCCTTCGGTATAAACCTATGGCAGGGCAAGCTGGAGAGGAAGCTCGCCCTCATTCAGGGCCTGTAAGGAAGACCACCGTAACACCCGCACCCCCCTCCCTCGGGTATGCGTCCCTGAAGAACTTCACCTTATCATGCCTTGAGAGGAACTCCCTCACCGCCCTCTTTAGGACCCCCTTCCCTAGGCCGTGTATGACCTTTACGCTCCCGAGACCGGCTGAGTAGGCCTCCTCGAGGAACCTCTCCAGCTCTATGAGGGCAGTCTCCGTGTCCATGCCTATAAGGTTTATCTCACCCTTCACAGGGGTTATCCTCGCTATCTCCTTCACCTCCTTAACCTCCTCCTTGGCCTTTGAGAGCATGCTAAGATCCATCCATACCTTCATGTTGCCCGATACCACCCTCGCCTTCCCTCCCTTTATCTCAACCACCTTTCCCTTCCTCCCCATGAACTCAACCGTATCGCCAACCCTGACATCTTCCGCTTCGGCAAAGAGCTTCACCTGTTCTTCCTGTTTCCTCACAAACTCCTCTATCTCCTTGTAGCTCTTTGCACTCTTTAGGACCCTCTTACCTTCCTCCGAAAGCCTCTTCAGAAACTCCCTTGCCTCCCTGTAAGCTTCCCTCCAGCCCCTTCTTTTGAACTCCATATACTCCTCATAGAGCCTCTCATACTTCTCCTTCTCCTTCCTGAGGTCTTCTTTTAGCTTCTCCAGCTCCTCTATCTTCTCCTGGTAGTCCCTTGTGAACTCCTCAAGCCTCTTCATAGCCTCCCTGTAGTCCTCCCCCTGGCCTTCCACCCTCTCGGACGCCACCTTAAGTATCTCCTCGGGTATCCCGCACCTCTCCGCAACGGTAATTGCCATGCTCTCTCCTACAGACCCGTAGGCTATCCTGTAAAGGGGTTTTAGGGTATCCCTGTCAAAGAGGACCGTGGCGGGGGTGTAGTAGTCTGAGGTTATCGCATAGACCTTAACAGGCGTGTGGTGGGTGTTTGCGAAGACCCAGGCTCCCCTCCTCTTAAGGAACTCCAGGATGCCTATGCCGAGGGCGGAACCCTCTGAGGGGTCCGTTCCTGCACCCAGCTCGTCAAGGAGAACCAGCGTATCCCCGTCCACCTTCTTCAGGAACTCGGCCATGTTCATCATGTGGGACGAGAAGGTGGAAAGGTTCTGGTCTATGCTCTGCTCATCCCCTACGTCCACGAAGACCTTTTTAAATACCCTTATGACGCTCTCTTCCTCAAGGGGAACAGGGATACCGCTCTGGACCATAAGGACGACAAGACCCAAAGTCTTGAGGGCGACCGTCTTTCCTCCTGTGTTAGGACCGGTAAGTATGACTCCCTTGGAGTCTTTCAGCCTTATGTCCACCGGGACCGTTTCCGGGTTCAGTAGGGTGAGTACAGGATGCTTTACCTTCTTGAGGTCCACGAACTCCCCTATCTCCGGGAACCTTCCCCCGTAAGCCTTCGCCAGTTTCCTCTTTGCGTTCAGGAGGTCCACCTCAATTAAGGCTGAGAAGCTCTCAAGAATCCTGTCCGCAAAGTCTCCTATGTATGCGGTTATCCTCCTCAGGACCTTCCTTACCTCCTCCTCCTCCTCACCCTTTAACTCGGTCAGTCTGTTGTTCAGCTGTATGACGAAGTGGGGTTCTACGTAGGTGGTGTAGCCCGAGGAGGATGTCCCGTGGACTATGCCGAATATCTTCTTTACCTGTGAGGTCTTTACTGGGACCACGTATCTGTTGTTCCTGAGGGTTATTATCCTGTCCGTGAAGACCTTGTCCGCGTCGGGGCGCCTGAGAAGGTTCTCAAGCCTCTCCATTATCTCCTTCTCAATGCTCTTTATAGCTCTTCTTACTCTGAAGAGCTCCTCGCTCGCCTCATCCTTCACAAACCCCCTCCTGTCCACAGAGCTCTCTATCAGGTTCTCCAAGGAAGGGAGGAGGTGTAGCCTTTTGGTTATGGACCTGAGCGGCTGGCGTGTCTCTGCAGCCTTGCCCAGAACCTTCCTTAACTCCCTTACCAGCTTAAGGACATTAAGGATACTCAGGATCTCATCAACACTGAGGACAGCGTTTTCTATCTTTGACCTCTCAAGGAGAGGTCGGACGTCTCCAAACTCGTAAATGGGTATGTCTTCAAGGTCTTTAAAGCTCTCAAATATATCTATGGACCTCCTGACTTCCTCGGGGTCGGTGCTTGGTCTCAGTCTGTCTATCAGCTCTTCGGTTGCGGGGGAGTGGACGAAGCTCTTTAGCCTCTCCTTTATCTTTGTAAACTCTAACCTCTCAAGGTCCCTTTCCCTCATAGATCCAGCACGTCAAACATGGAGTACAGACCCGGTTCTCTTTCTTTTATCCACTTGGCGGCTTCAAGGGCGCCCTTGGCGAAGGTGTCCCTTGAGGTAGCCCTGTGGGTAAGCTCAAGCCTCTCACCAAAGCCGAGGAAGTAAACGGTGTGGTCACCCACCACGTCACCGCCCCTTACGGCCATCACACCTATCTCTCCTTCTCCTCTCGGACACAGCCCTTCCCTTCCGTGGACCACCTTCTCCGTGCCAAGAACCTCTCTAAGTATCCTTGCTATCCTGACAGCGGTTCCGCTGGGTGCGTCCTTCTTGAACCTGTGGTGGACCTCAACGACCTCAACGTCAAAACCCTTATCCTTTAATACCTTTGCCGCCGTTTCCACAAGCCTGAAGAGGAGGTTCACCCCGAGGCTCATGTTCGGCGATACCAGAACGGGAGCCCTTTTGGAACACTCCTCAAGATCCCTAAGCTCGGTGTCAGTAAAACCTGTTGTTCCCACAACGGAGGCTTTCCTTTCTAAGGAGGCTATCCTCGTGTGGGAAACCGCTGCCCTTGTGTTCCCTGAGAACTCAACGATAACGTCGCAGGAGCCGACGACCTCTTCAAGACTGGCGGTGAGGGGAACACCCTTTAGTCCCTTTATACCCAGGGCATCGCCCAGGTCCCGGGAGGATATGCGGTCGGGATGTTCAACACCGCCAACCACCTCAACCTCAGGGTCCTTCAGAGCCAGATCCAGTATCCTCCTTCCCATCCTTCCCAGAGCCCCGCATACCACTATCTTCGTCATTCCTCCTCCCCGAATACGATCTTCTCAAGCTCCTCAACCGCCTCCTGGGCCTGCTCGGGAGGGACAACG
>JAJRQX010000018.1 GCA_024280065.1 Aquificota bacterium | reverse complement strand
GAAGGACGGGCGATTACTGGATCCTGAAGAAGAAAACCACCAAGGAGGTGAGCTGATGAGCGCCATGAAGGAGATCGTTGAGACTACGGCTAAGGCACTTGTGGACAACACGGACAAGGTTCAGGTCACAGAAATTGAGGGCGAGAAGACCATAGTTATCGAGCTGAGGGTTGACCCCTCCGAGCTCGGTAAGGTGATAGGGAAGCAGGGGAGGATAGCCAGGGCCCTCAGGACGCTCCTCTCCGCCATGGGCAGGAAGGCGGGGAAGAGGGTGGTCCTTGAGATCCTAGAATAGATAATCTAAAAGAAGCCTACGTTCTTTATGTGATCTATCCTCCCCTCAAGGACCACGATAAGGTCTACCCTGAAGGGCCTCCCTCCCTTCTTCTTTAAGAACTCGTTAGCACAGCCGAGGATTCGCCTTAGCTTCCTTACCGTGAACCTCTCGGCAGGATGGCCGAATTCATCACCCTTTCCGCCCTTGACCTCAACGAAGACCAGCGTGTCCCCGTCAAGGGCGACTATGTCTATCTCCCCGAACCTGCACCTGAAGTTCCTCCAAAGGATCCTGTATCCTAAGCTCCTCAGGAACTCCTCCGCTATGTCCTCGTAAACCTTACCCCTTTTCAAGCTCCCTCAGGACCTCCTCAGGTCTCACAGTAGCGGTTCCGAACTCACCAACAACTATACCCGCACAGACGTTTGCGAGCTCGCAGGCCTCCTCCCAGGAGGCTCCCGCCAGATGGAAGGCGACCAGAGAGGCGACCACCGTGTCTCCGGCTCCGGTCACGTCATAGACCTCCCTTGCCCTTGCAGGAAAGTGGGTTATTCTGTCTTTGAAGAGGGTCATACCCTTCGGTCCCTGGGTGACGACGAGGACTTTGACACCGAGAGCTTCCTTAAGTCTCTTTCCGAGGACCTCAACGTTCTCATCGCTGAGCGGGTCCGTCATGGCCCTGAGCTCCTTCTCGTTGGGAGTCATCAGATCCGCACCTTTATAGAGGTCCCTGTTCACTGGTCTCGGGTCAATCGCGAAGAAGACCCCCTTACTCTTTACAGCCCCGATGGTCTCCTCCGTTATCACCCCTTTGGCGTAGTCCGAGACCACGATCCCGTCACAGTCCGTGTCCATTATCACCTCCCTGATCTTCTTCAGGGTTCTGCCCTCCACCCTCCTCCTCTCTTCCCTGTCTATCCTGAGTAGTTGCTGTGACCTTGAGACGACCCTCGTCTTCTCGGTCGTCGGTCTTGTGTCCACGGCAAGTAAAGGCTTTATCCCCCTCTCTTTGAGCATGGACAGTATCTGGTCTCCGCCCCTGTCGTCACCCACCACACCCGTGATGTAGACGCTGGCACCCAAAGAGGCCAGGTTGTTAGCCACGTTCCCAGCACCTCCGAGCCTCACCTCCTCTCTCTCCACCTCAACCACAGGGACGGGAGCCTCGGGGGATATCCTCTCCACGTTCCCGTAGAGGTATCTGTCCAGGATGAGGTCCCCAACGACGAGGACCCTTATGTTCTTCACTCTCTCCAGGATCTCAACCGCCCTCACCCTTCTCATCCTCCACCCTTATCTCCTCTCCTCCCTCAATGAAGGCCTCGTGAAGCTCTCTGACCGCCAGCTCAGCATACTTCTCGTCTATTAGGCAGGATATCTTTATCTCGGAGGTGGATATGGCCATTATGTTAATACCGTTTTTAGCCAGAACCTCAAACATCCTACCCGCCGTACCGTAGGAGCTCCTCATACCGAGACCCACTATGGACACCTTGGCTACCCTGTCGTCCCTGACAACCTCCTTAGCCCCTATCTCCCTGGCGACCTTCCTCACTATCTCCTCAGCCTTCGGGGCGTCAGTCTTGCTCACCGTGAAGGACATGTCAGTGTAACCGTCTTGGGAGACGTTCTGAACTATCATGTCCACAACTATGTGGGCGTCCCCGAGGGCCTTGAAGATCTTCGCAGCTATCCCTGGTCTGTCGGGAACTCTCACCACCGTTATCCTTGACTCCTTTGTCTCAACCGTTATCCCTCTCACGACCACCTTCTCCATAACCTCTTCCTCCGGCAGGATCCAGGTTCCTTCCTCTTCCGAGAAGCTGCTCCTCACATGTATTCTAACCCCGTATTTGGCTGCGAACTCCACGCTCCTTATCTGCATTACTTTGGCTCCGAGGGAGGCCAGCTCAAGCATCTCCTCGTAGGATATATGCGGAACCTTCTTGGCCTTGGGAACCAGCCTGGGGTCCGCGGTGAAGACCCCGGGGACGTCCGTGTATATCTCGCAGTCCGCACCCAGTGCCGCTGCCAGAGCAACCGCTGTCGTATCCGATCCTCCCCTTCCCAAGGTGGTTATCTCCTGGTCTTCTGTAACACCCTGAAACCCTGCAACCACAGGTATGTATCCTTCCTCAAGCAGGTTTTTTATCCTCTGGGTACCTATCTTCAGGATCCTCGCCTTCGTGTGGACGTTGTCCGTCACTATCGGGACCTGCCACCCTAAGAGGGAAACCGCAGGGTAACCGAGCTTTCTCAAGGTCATCGCGAAGAGAGCAACCGCCTTCTGCTCCCCGGTGGAGAGCAAAACGTCCATCTCCCTCTCGTTCGGCAGGTCCGTTATCCTCTGAGCCATCTCTATCAGAGAGTCCGTCTCACCCGCCATGGCTGAGGAGACGACGACAACCCTGTACCCCTTTTCAAAGGCGTCTATCACCCTTCTCGCCGCGTTCTCTATCCTCTCAAGGGAACCCACGGATGTTCCGCCGAACTTCTGAACGAGGATCTTCATTGGAGCAAAAATTATAACACCTGCAAAACATACCGATACTTGATCGTTAGAAATGTTAGAGCCTCTGAAGGATATCCAGCTTGGTGACCTGATAGGACTTCTCTTAGAGGAGCTGTTTTCACAGGACCGTGTAACCGAAGTCGCGAGCTTTGAAGAGGTCCTGCTCCGTCTTTTAAACCAGAGCTCTTCCGAGAGTGAAACCTGGCCGAAGGGGTTAGACATTCAGAGAAAAGTTCCAGCGGAGGCCCGGAATACTTCAGATGGGGAGGGCAGTGATAAGAAGATCAGGCCAGAATCTGTCCCACCTCAGATAGGACCGCTTCCTCTTGTGGTTGATACAACACCCGACAGGAAAACACCACCTCTTAAAGGACAGGGAGATTACGAGCACACTTTACCAAGACCGAACCCTGAGTTCTTCACATCCGAACAGGTGTCCGGTGGGGATCCTCCGATGAAAGGGAGCATTCCCGGGGATAAGGAACGGAGGTGGATACCTGTTCCTCAGAGAGTGCCCGGCGAACCTGTAGAGGGGGAGGCACGACCTAGAGACCTTCAAACCCCCGATCAAGGGGTAAGGGTAATCGGCCTGGAGGCACGGGACCCCAGGGAAAAGGTGTATAGGTCAGAGGTAGAAGGGCCGAAGATCCCTTACCGGACCGAAACGGACAGGACAGCACCTGCGAACGGCGTTAAGGCCCATAAACCGGTCAGCCATGAGGTGGAGACCGAGACCCGCTTAGCGGTTAAGGTTGGGGATAATATCCGCGATACTCCATATACGCCTGAACCTCGTCCCGTCATGGCACCGGAAAGGGATGATTATGTAGAAACCAAAAGGGAGGTCCCTATAAGGGAGAAACCGGAAGACAGGGATACCCCCACCGTAGCTATTAATAGAGATCTCAAGCCGGGCGTTGAAAGGGAGGTCAGGGTGAATCAACCACCTCAGGACCGGACAAATCCCCTGAAACCCGGGAGAGTAGAACCAGAAGCTCAGCAGGTCTCAGTCCAGGAGTTCTTCAAACCTCAGCTAACGGAGGAGGTAAGGGAAAAGGAGACGACAGCAGAAGTGAGGCATCAACCTGTACCTAAGGAGGCCGGTAAGGAGGTCAGGAGAATAAGCGTCAGGATAGAGGAGGCTGTTCTCAGGTTTAAGTTCCAGGGGAGCAACCTTACGGTTGAGGTGAGGTCACCTCAGGAGATCCACAACCAGATCACCTTCATGGAGAGCTACAGGCTCATGAGGGCGTTACAGAACATAGGGGTTAATCTTGAGAGCCTCAGGGTGAACGGTGTTGAGGTTGTCCCGAAGACGCTCAGGTCGTTCCGGAGGGATGAGAGGGATAGGTTTAATATAGAGGAGAATGAGGACCTTACTAAGGAAGTTAGCTATAGCCCTGCTGATAGTTCTGATCTCAGCTTACTCCTATAACGCTGAGAGAACTAACAGGGAAGACCTGTCTGAGGTCTACCTCAGGAAGGGGCTTGACAGTCTCAGAGTCCTCAACTACAGGGACGCACTCGTTTACTTCTCAAAGGCCTTCTCCGCCAATCCCAGGTCCGAGGCGGGTGAGATGGCTTACCTGTACTTGGGTAAAGGGTACGCCCTCTTCTCCTACGCATCGGGTAGCAGGAGGGGTATACTGGCAGCGATAGGTTACCTGAACCAGTACCCTTTCCACTATAAAGTCCCCAGGTTCATACACGTTCAGAGGGAGTTCATAGCGGATTCCTACCTTCTCCTCCAGTGGTACGAAAGTGCCAAAAACATATACGCCAACCTTTACGGGGAGACGGAGCGTGTTGAGTATATGATAAAGTACGGATACGCCGCTTCCTTAGAGGGAAGCATAGAAGGTTTCGGCTACCTCAGGGGCATAGCCGAGAAGGGCGTCCCTTTAGGATACCTTGACCTCTACTACATGACCATAGGCTTTTACTACTTTAACTTAGGGAGATATAAGGTTGCCGAAGAGTACCTGGTAAAGGCCATTGACCTAAACCCTTACCTCAGGGAGGACCCCCACCTGCTCTTTAGGCTCGGTGTATCCTACTACAAGCTGGGGGACTGGAGGAAGGCGATACTATACTTAGAGCTTGCCCTCAGGGCGGACCCCTTCACCCTCTACAGGGACAGGGTCAACTTCTACCTTGCATTCATAAACCTTGAGACCAGGAACTTCAGAGATGCCTTCCGGAACGTTCAGGAGATGCTGTCCGATGACAGACTCTTCTACAGGAAGCTATCCCAGGTCCTTCTCTCCTCCCTCTGGTATTACGATGAGTTCCTTGAAGTCTACGGTGATAGGATAGGGAACTACAGGGAGAAACTTCTCCAGGTCGGGTGGCTGAACGTTGAGAACGTCTACGGAGACCTGCCCCTCCTTGGTATATACTACTTAGCCCTGAAGACGGGAAAGCTGACAGACGGGGAGAGGGATTTCCTGAAGCTGAAGAAACCCAGGCTCACAGAACTCCTGCTTGACAACGACATATTCTCCCTTGAACCTTTCCTGAAGAAGGTCAGGGATGCCCTTAAAGGATACAGGTTCTATGTGAGGAAGGAGGCTGAGTTCATCAGGGACCTGTATCTCGCCGGGGAGAGGAGCTTTCTCTCGGTCTTCGGAGGTGATGAGGAAAGGGAGCTTCTGGCGAGGTCATTGGTGTTTGTAGGGGACTCCATCGCCAGGAAGGTCCTCCCCTTCCTGAAGGACCATAGCCTGTTTAACTTCCTTGAGGCCCAGATGCTCATACTTGAGGGGAGGATGGATGATGCGGTCAAGCTTCTTAAGAAGTCCCTGCAGGGTCTTGAGGGTGATGACAGGAAGGAGGCGGAACTTATCCTCAGCTACCTTATGGGTGACCCGAAGGGGCTTGAAGAAGCGGTAAAGTCCGTTGACCTCAAGCACCCCAGGTTCTCGGGCTACACTCCGGTCGTGTTCCTGAGGCTCGGAGACGAGCACTTCTTAGCTGGAGAACTCCGAAAGTCAGCCGAATATTACAGAAAGGTGGTGGAGCTCGGGATGAGAGACGACGCTTACTGGTGGGCCCTCTTCAGACTGGCACTCATAGGAGAGAGGACTGGGGACATGGAGATGATAAGCTGGGTTGTAAGCAAGGCCAGGGAGGAAGATAATATTATGAGCAGAGTGATAAGGACCCTGTGGGAGGGTTGAAGGTTGGACCTATTCAAGGGTATAAGGAAGGTGGAACCATACTTAGACTACACCTGGATGAGACATAAGGTGATACTCAGCAACATAGCGAACGCGGACACACCAAACTACAGGACACTGGACCTTGAGATGAGGAAGAAGACTGAAACTATACCCTTAAAGACAACACACCCCAAACACATAAAGCCCGCGGATACTACCCGCTTCAGGCTTGTGGAGATAAGGAGGAGGCTCGTCGGAAACGACAGGAACAACGTGAGCATAGAGGAGGAGATGGCCAAGCTGGTCCAGAACAGGATAGCCTACGAGGTATACATGAGGATGGTCTCAGGTTCCGTGGAGAAGCTCAACAACGTCATAAGAGGAGGCAGGAGATGAACGACCTCTTCAGGGCCTTTGAGATAAGTGCCTCCGGCATGTTCGCCCAGAGGATAAGGATGAACACTGTAGCCTCAAACCTCGCCAACTACGAATCCTACAAAGAGACCGGAGAACCCTTCAGGAAGCTGGAGGTTGTCTTTGAGGCGGTTTACGACCCTGAAAGGCTCGGGAAGGGTGAGGTCCCCGTGAGGGTGGCAGCCATAAGGGAGTCGGACGCCCCCTTCAAGATCGTCTTTGACCCTTCAGACCCAAGGGCGGATGCTCAGGGTTTTGTGAGGAAGCCGAACGTGGACCTGGTTAAGGAGATGGTGGACATGATATCCGCAGTCAGGAGTTACGAGGCCAACCTGAACGCCTTCAACCTCACCCGTGATATGGCCCAGAGAACCTTAGAGCTATGGAGATAGAGGGTATAGGCTTCAGAGACTTTGAGGAGTTCCTCAGGAGGGAAGGCAGGAAGGCTGAAACTCCTGAGGAGTTCGCCGAGGTACTGAAGGAGTTCATAGAGTGGGTGAACGCTCAGCAGAGGAGGGCTGAGGAGGTAAAGGAGGCTGTCCTCAGGGGAGAGGACGTTCCCCTGCACAGGATGATAGTTGAGTTTGAGAAGGCGAGCGTTGCCTTAAACCTCCTGATAGAGATAAGGAACAGGCTCCTGGAAGGTTTCCAGGAGCTTCAGAGGATGCAGGTGTGAGATGGCGGACTTAAAGTCAACCCTGAGGGATCTTCAGGCGAGGTTCGGGGCGCTGACCTTAGGGCAGAAGGCCCTTGTGGTGGGCATCCCTGCCCTGATCTTTTCCCTGATCCTCACCGTCCTCATATACTCACTCCAGCCAGACTACGTCGTCCTGTACGGGGACCTCAGCCCGGAGGACATGAGCGCAATCCTAACCGAGCTTGACAAGGAGGGTGTCGGATACAAGATAGGGAGGGACGGGAGAACGGTTCTAGTCCCTGAGGACAAGGCCAGGGACATAAGGCTGAAGCTCGCAGCAAAAGGGATACCGAGCAGGGGGATAATAGGCTACGAGCTCTTTGACAAAACGTCCATAGGCCTATCCGAGTTTCAACAGAGGGTTAACTTCAAGAGGGCTATAGAAGGTGAGCTGGTCAGAACGATCCTCAGGTTCAAGAACATAGAGGATGCGAGGGTCCACATAGCCCTGCCGGAAAGATCCATATTCCTTAGGGACGAGGAG
>JAJRQX010000216.1 GCA_024280065.1 Aquificota bacterium | reverse complement strand
GGAAGAGCTGCTCTCGCACCAGCCATGCCAGGACCCAGGGACCTCTTCACATCAAAGCCTACCCATACACCTGTTACTATGTATGGAGAGAAGCCTATGAACCAAGCGTCCATGTATTCGTCCGTGGTTCCTGTCTTTCCCGCCACTATCCTGGGCAGGTCTTTCACCCCTCTTCCTGTTCCCTCAAGGATAACCGCCCTCAGCATGTCCACAAGGACCCTCGTCTCCTGAGGGGGAAGAACCTCCTCACACTGGGGGGTGTTTTCCTCAAGGACCTGACCAGTCCTGTCCACTATCTTCCTTATCAGGAAGGGTCTGCACCTTACCCCTAAGTTGGCGAAGACCTGGTAGGCGGAGGTAAGCTCCATAGGTGTGACCTCCACCGTTCCGAGGGCTAAGGAGTAGTAAGGTTTTAGGTCTTTCAACCCCACCTTGTCCCCCACGTCCAGGACTATGTCAAAGCCGAGCTTGTCAAGGAGGTTCACAGTGGCGGTGTTTATGCTCTTGGCCAAGGCCTGCCTCAGGGTAACAACCGTGTACTCCGCATCGTCGTAGTTCTTGGGAGTCCACTCCTCGCCCGTTGTCGGGTCGTAGAAGGTCCTCGGCCTCGCGTCTATTGAGGATATCTGGGTCTCCCCTTTAAGGAGGGCAGCCATGTATATGACGGGCTTTATAGCCGAACCGGGCTGTCTTCTGGCGTAAAGGGCCCTGTTGAATGGGCTGTAGGCGTAAGAGTAGCCACCTACTACCGCCCTTATCGCCCCCGTGTGGACGTCTAGACTCACCAAGGCACCCTGAAGGTCCGGAATGAACTCAGCCTCAAAACCGCCAAAGACCCTCTTTATCCTAACCATTACATATTCCCTGTCTTCCATAGGGACGCCCCTGACCGCCACCCTGAACCGTCTCCCACCGACCTCAACCTCAGCCGTCTCCCCCTCAACCTTCAGGACCTTTGCTACGTATATCCTCCCCGGGACGATCCCCTTCCCCTGCCTTTCGTAAGCTTCTTCAAGGTCCTTGGGCGTTTCAGGCAGGACCGGGACACCTATGACGGAGGCAAGCCTCCTCAGACCCCTCTTCAGGGTTCTGACCGCGTGGGTCTGAAGGTCTCTGTCTATGGTGGTGTATATCTTGAGACCTCCCTGCAGTGCTAGGTCCCCATACTTCTCAAGCAGGTATTCCTTTATCATGTCAAGGACGTAGTCGGACATCCTGTACCTGTTCTCGCTCATCACAACTACCGGCTTATTCACGGCGATCTCATACTCCTCCCTCGTTATGTAGCCGTCCTCAAGCATCCTTCTGAGGACGTAGTTCCTCCTCTTCTTGGCAAGCTCAGGATTCACGAAGGGGTTGAACTTGGAAGGAGCTTTAGGAAGACCCGCTAAGAGGGCTGCTTCCTCAAGGGTCAGGTCCTTAACGCTTTTGCCGAAGTAGACCCTCGCCGCAGCCTCAACACCGTATGCCCCGTTCCCTAAGTATATCTGGTTCAGGTAGAGCTCAAGGATCTTTCTTTTGTCAAAGACCCTCTCTATCTTGAGGGCAAGGATCGCCTCCCTTATCTTTCTCCTTATGGTCCTTTCCCTCGTCAGGAAGAGGTTCTTGGCGAGCTGTTGTGTTATGGTGCTCCCTCCCTGGACTATCCTCCCAGCTTTTATGTTAGCTATCATAGCCCTCACGATGGCACCCACGTCTATTCCCGAGTGTTTGAAGAAGTTCCTGTCCTCCGCTGCCACGAAGGCCTGTATTAACTTTTCTGGAATCTCGTCTATCTTCACGTAGTATCTCTTCTGGACACCTATGTCCCCGTAGTATCTGTCCCTGTAATCGTAAACAGCTGAGGACTGGGGAGGTGTCCAGGTCTCAAGGAGCCTCACGTCCGGTAAGGTGAGGTAAACGTAGGTAAGGTATATAAGGAGCGGTCCTCCTATCCCCCCGAGGAGAAAACCGAGGATTATCAGTAACTTTTTAGACATGACAGGTTTTTTCGGATAACTATAATATTATACTTTTCAGAACTGAGACAAGGAGGAGGACATGGAAAAAAAGCAGTTTGAGGAGTGCAAAAGAAGGCTTCTTGAGGAAAAGGCCAAGATCCTTGAGAGATACTTAGCCAAGGAGGAGACCCAGCAGAGACTTGAGGAGGAATCAAAGGAGCCGAGAGACTGGGAAGATATAGGGCAGATGACCTACACGGAAGAGCTCCTTGATAACCTGTCTCAGATAGAGGTGAACACCCTTAAGGAGATAGACTACGCCCTGAAGAAGATGGAGACGGGGGCCTACGGGATATGTGAGAGTTGCGGGGAGGAGATAGCCTACGAGAGGCTGTGTGCTATACCCTGGACGAGACACTGTGCCAAGTGTGCGGAAGAGGTTGAGAGGGAGTCGGGAACCTACATGCCCTCCTACGGGTTTGAGCCCATGATCACCGAGGACATAGAGATAGAGAGGGAGGATATAGGGGAGTCGTGATAAAATCTCCCTATGCTCTGGAGGAAGGGAGCTTCCGAGATAGCCAGCCTGATATCCAAGGGAGAGGTCAGACCCTCCGAGGTCCTTGAGTCCTTCTTCAGAAGATTTGAGGAGACGGAGAGTAAGGTGAAGGCCTACATAACCCCACTCTTTGAGAAAGCCCTTGAGAGGGCCAGGGAGCTTGACGGTAAAAAGCCTGAGGGTAGGCTCTTTGGTGTCCCCGTGGCTGTGAAGGACAACATAGTGATAAAGGGTGTGAGGACAACCTGCGGTTCAAAGATCCTTGAGAACTTTGTTCCTCCCTACGACGCTACCGTCATAGAGCGCCTGAAGAGGGAGGGAGCCCTGTTCGTCGGTAAGACCAACATGGACGAGTTTGCGATGGGTTCCTCCACCGAGTACTCAGCGTTCTTCCCGACCAGGAACCCCTGGGACACTGAAAGGGTCCCCGGAGGGTCCTCGGGCGGTTCCGCGGTCACGGTGGCTGTAAGCTCCGCCCCTGTGTCTCTGGGTTCGGACACGGGAGGTTCAATAAGACAGCCCGCGAGCTTCTGCGGTGTCATAGGTATAAAGCCCACCTACGGTAGGGTTTCAAGATACGGTTTAGTCGCCTTCGCCTCATCCCTTGACCAGATAGGCGTCTTCGGGAGAAGGACTGAGGACGTCGCCCTCCTCCTTGAGGTGATAAGCGGACACGACCCGAGGGACTCAACCTCAAGGGAAGTTCCTGTTCCAAAATACACCGAGGAGATAAAGAAGGAAATAAAGGGCCTGAAGATAGGCATTCCCAAAGAGTTTCTTGAGTTCGGCCTCCAGAAGGAAGTGGAGGAGACCTTCAATGAGTTCCTTAAGAAGCTTGAGTACATAGGTTGTGAGCTTGTTGAGGTTTCCCTCCCTTACGTAAGATACGCTATCCCCGCCTACTACATAATAGCTCCCTCTGAAGCCTCCTCAAACCTCGCAAGATACGATGGTGTCAGATACGGATACAGGGCAAAGGAGTTCTCGGACATAGTGGACATGTTCTCAAGGACAAGGGATGAGGGCTTCGGTCCTGAGGTGAAGAGGAGGATAATGCTCGGCACTTTCGCCCTGTCCGCAGGATACTACGACGCTTACTATCTCAAGGCCATGAAGGTAAGGAGGCTTATATACGAGGATTTCATGAATGCCTTTGAAAAGGTTGACCTCATAGCGGGACCGACCACACCCACCTTACCCTTCAAGCTGGGCGAACGTCTTGATAACCCGATAGAGATGTACCTCTCGGACGTCCTGACGGTTCCGGTGAACCTGGCAGGCCTTCCCGGGATTTCCGTGCCCATAGGCTGGGTAAACGGACTCCCGGTAGGAGGTCAGCTTATAGGTAAGCCCTGGGATGAGACGACTATCCTCAGGGTATCCTACGCCTGGGAACAGATCTTCCCCCACTACGAGAAGACCCCCCAGTTATGAGGATACTCTCCCTTGACACTTCCTTCTCCTTCCTGAACCTCTCCGTTGTGGAGGACGGGAGGGTGGTTTTACTTCACTACCTTGACTCCTCAAGGAAGACCCTTGAGAACCTGCCCAAGGTCCTTGAGGACCTCTCCATAAAGACTGAGGAGTTTGATGCCTTTGCGGTCTCCTTAGGTGTAGGTTACCTCACCTCCCTGAGGATAGGAGTGACTTTTATGAAGACCACTGCCTATCTTCTTGGAAGACCCATAGTTGGCTACGAAAACCTCTACCTCCTTGGAAGGTTCACACCGGTAAACGGGACCAAGATACCTTACCTGAAGGTAAGCACCAACGTCTTCTACAGGGTCTTCTCTGAGAAGGCGTCCGAAGTGAGGATCTACAAAGGCGAAGAGCTTGAGGGAACGGGGATAACCCTTGAAGCCTTCAGGGACATCAGCTTGGGAAGTTCAAGGATAATCCTCCCCTTTTTCCCCTTCTCCTCCTACGGTGGTCTCATAGCTTGGGAGAGGCTCTCCTCTGACCCGAAGGGTGATGACCCCTTTTCCCTTGAACCTATTTACCTTAAGCCTCCCGCTTGAGTTGAGGAGGTGGCCAAGGTGATGAAGGTCTAAAAGAGGGTCCCCTCGCGGGGGCCCTCCCTCTTCAAGTCCTCAGGGTTCACGAAGTCCTTTATCATCTCAAGGAATTCCTCCTCGGTTATCATCTTTATACCGAGCTGTTTTGCCCTCGTGAGCTTGGTCCTACCAGGGTCCTGACCCACGACCAAGTAGGTGGTCTTTGAGGTGACCGAGTTGGCAAAAACTCCGCCGAGGCTCTCAACTATCTGGCCCGCCTTCTCCCTTGAGCAGCACTTCAGAGTCCCTGTGAATACGAAGACCTTTCCTTTAAGGGGGCCCTCCTTCTCCAGCTTCGTTTTGGTAAGCTTTACACCCGCCCTTTCCAGCTTCTCTATTACCTTCAGGTTCTCCTCCCTTGAGAAGAATTCCTTTATGCTCCTTGCCACTATGTCGCCTATACCCTCTATTCTAATGAGCCTCTCAAGGGGCATGTCCTTTAAGTCCCATATACTGTCAACCACCTGGGCTATCTTCTTGGCCGTTGTGAGACCAACATACCTTATACCGAGCCCGTAGAGGACCCTGTCAAGGCCCCTCGTTTTAGACTCCTGGATAGCGTTGTACAGGTTAAGGGCTGCCTTTTCCGCAAAACCGGGAAGCTTAACCAAGTCAAGAACTTTTAAGTAGTAGAGGTCTCCCACGTCCTTGACGAGTCCTTTGTTGTAGAGTGCCTTTGCTGTGGCTTCGCCGAGGCCCCTTATGTCCATAGCCTCTCTTGAACCCCAATGCTTTAACCTCAGGACAACCTGAGCGGGACAGGATATGTTTATGCATCTCCAGGCCACCTCCCCGGGAAGCTTCACCAGTTTTGAACCGCATGAAGGACAGCTCTCCGGAAACTCTATGGGTCTCTCCTCGCCTGTCCTCGCCTCCTTTATCACCTCAACCACGTAGGGTATGACGTCCCCTGCTCTCTCAACGAGTACCGTGTCCCCTATTCTTATGTCCTTCTCCCTTACGAAGTCCTCGTTGAAGAGGGATACTGAGGATACGGTTACACCTCCTACCCGAACAGGTTCCAGCTTCCCTACGGGTGTCACCGTTCCCACCCTACCTACCTGGAAGACCACGCTTACTATCTTGGTGGTGGCCTGACGGGCCTTAAACTTGAAGGCTATCGCCCACCTCGGGTGGTGGGAGGTAAAACCCAAGGTGTCATACAGCCTCCTGTCGTTAACTTTAACTACCATACCGTCTATCTCGTAAGGGTATCTGTCTCTTCTCTCCTCCCACTCCCTGCAGTAGGCTATAACCTCATCTATACCCTTACAGACCTTCATATCCTTAAAGGGTGTCTTGAAACCAAGGAGATGTAACATCTCAACCGCCTCGTAGTGTGTCCTGGGAAACCTGTCCTCTGGTTCAACGTAGGAGACCTGGTAGACGACCGCTTCAAGACGTCTCTTAGCAACCTCAGCAGGGTTCTGGAGCCTCAAGGATCCAGCTGCAGCGTTCCTCGGGTTCGCGAAGGGAGTAAGACCCTCCTCCATCCTCTCCTCGTTCATCCTCCTGAACTCTTCCCTGCTTATGAGGACCTCACCCCTTATCTCTATGAGCTTTATCCCGAACCTTGAAAACTCAGCCCTTAAGGGTACGGTCCTCACCGTTTTAAGGTTGTTGGTTATGTCCTCTCCCACCTCACCGTCACCCCTCGTCGCCCCTCTTACGAATAGGTCGTCCCTGTAAACGAGAGCTATCCCTGCCCCGTCGTATTTTGGCTCAACACTGTACTCCACTTCCTCAGAGCCGGTCAGCTCCCTTACCCTTCTGTCAAAGTCCTTCAGTTCCTCTTCCGTGTATGCGTTGTCAAGGGATAGCATGGGCGCATAGTGGGAGACCTCAGGGAAGGCTCCCGTTATCTCGGAAGCTACCCTTTGGGTTGGTGAGTCTGGTGTAACAAGCTCGGGATACCTCCTCTCAATGTCCCTGAGTGCCCTGAAGAGCTGGTCATACTCGTAGTCGGATATTACGGGTGAGGTCTGTATGTAGTATTTGTAGTCGTGATACCTTATTACCTCCCTGAGCTTTTCCGCGTATTCCCTGGCTTCCTCAAGGGGAGCGTTCCTTATCTTGGAGAGATCTTTTAAGAGTTTCCTTGTAAGTTCTATGAGCTCCCTCTCCCTTTCGGGGGTATACATACTACATAGTTTAATCTATTCTGACGCTGATCTCCTTTCTCTGACCGTTTCTAAGGATAACTACTCTGAAGGAAGGTTCGTTCCTGAGGATCTGAAGGACCCTGAAGGCGTCCTCCGCGCTGTTTATGGCTACGTTGTTTATGGAAAGGAGAACGTCTCCTCTCCTGAGGCCAACCCTGTGAAAGAGGCTTCCAGGCTTTATCCACTCAAAGATAAAACCCTTTGTCCTTCCGTTCTTCACGAAGGGGACCAGTCTTATCTCCCTGAACATGATACCAGGGTCCTCAGTAATCCTCTCAAGCTCCCTCCTCGGTATACGGACCTCCTTCTCTGGGGATCTCCGCTCAGAAACGTCTGAGGGAACGAACTTCCTTATCTTCACCCTCACCTCTCTCCCGTCTATCTCAAGGATGACCTCCCTCCTGAAGACCCTCTTGAGGGTAACACCCATCTTCTCCTCACCCTCCTTCAGGATCAGTGTCTTACCCCCTATGCTTAGGAGCGCCATGCTCTCCGAACCCACAGCCGTCCCCAAAAGAACGGGCGAGCCCTCCGGTTTTCCTTCAGGCACAGTCTCCACCCTACCACCACCGAAGACCCTTGCGAAGGCCTCGCTGATAGTTTCCGTATCGCGAGTTACGGTCCCCCTCTTTGGTGCCTTGAGGTCTCTCACCGCCTCCTTCAGTATCAGAGGAGGTACGATGCTGATTATAAGGAAGCTAACTGATATAACCAAAGGCAGGGAAAGGAAAAGCCAGCTCATTTAATATTATTATGTTATGAACATAAAGTACTACGACGCTGTGGTCGTTGGAGGCGGTGGTGCAGGTCTGAGGACCGCTATAGAGATAGCAAGAGATCCTAAAGTTAAGGTAGCTCTCGTTTCCAAAGTTTACCCCACCAGGTCCCACACGGGAGCGGCTCAGGGCGGTATGAACGCGGCCCTCGGGAACGTGGTCCCTGATGACAGTCCCGAAGCCCACGCCTACGACACTATAAAGGGTTCGGACTTCCTTGCGGATCAGGACGCTGTCTTCTTCATGACAGAGAACGCACCGGACATAATCTACGAACTTGACAGGTGGGGTGTTCCCTTCTCAAGGCTACCTGACGGGAGAATAGCCCAGAGGCCCTTCGGGGGAGCTTCCTTCCCGAGGACCGTCTACGCTGCGGACAAGACGGGGCACGCTCTCCTTCACACACTCTTTGAGCAGGCCCTCTCTAAGGACAACATAGACTTCTACAACGAGTTCTTTCTCCTTGATCTTATCCACGACGGTGAAAGGGTAAAGGGTGTATCCGTTTACGACATAAGGAACGGTGAGGTGATCACCCTCGGGGCAAAGGCTGTGGTTCTCGCTACGGGAGGGTTCGCCAGGATCTACTGGTTCAGAAGTACTAACGCTATAGGAAACACGGGTGACGGTCAGGCTGTAGCCTTCAGGAACGGTATACCTCTTAAGGACATAGAGTTCATCCAGTTCCACCCGACGGGTTTGGCGAAGACAGGTATACTCCTCTCGGAGGCCTGCAGGGGTGAGGGGGGTTACCTGATAAACAGGCTGGGTGAGAGGTTCATGAAGAGATACGCCCCCGAGAAGATGGAGCTTGCTCCGAGGGATATGGTATCAAGAGCCATAGAGTATGAGATAAGGGAAGGAAGGGGGGTGGGTGAGGGAGCGAGAGCTTACGTTTACCTTGACCTGAGACACCTCGGAGAGGAAAGGATCAATGAGAGGCTCCCTCAGGTCAGGCAGCTCGCCATAGACTTTGAAGGTGTGGACCCTGTAAAGGACCTTGTTCCCATAAGGCCGACAGCCCACTACTGTATGGGAGGTATACACGTCACCGACTACAGGACCTCAGAGACCCCCATGAAGGGGCTCTACGCCATAGGAGAGTGTGCCTGCGTCTCCGTCCACGGAGCGAACAGGCTCGGAGGAAACTCCCTTATAGAGCTTTTAGTGTTCGGAAAGTTCGGAGGCATGGCTGTGAGAGAGTTCGTCAGGGAGGAGAGGATGCCGGAGATATCCGAGATTGAAGCGAGGAAAGGAAAGGAGCTGATAGAGAACCTCATGAAGCGTGAGGGGAACGAGAACTTAGCCAGGATAAGGACACAGATGGGTGAGATAACATGGCAGAAGGTAGGCATATTCAGGGACGAGAGGTCTTTAAAGGAAGCCTATGAGGACCTTTCCGAACTCCTTGAGAGGTGGGAGAGGATACCCGTTGTGGACAAGTCAAAGATATTCAACACGAACCTTATAGAGGTCCTTGAGCTGAGAAACATGCTTGAGCTGGCGAGGGCGGTTGCCTTCGCAGCCCTCCACAGAAGGGAGTCAAGAGGAGGACACACCAGGGAGGACTATCCTGAAAGGGACGATGAGAACTTCCTGAAGCACTCCCTTGTTTACCACGATGGTGGAAAGCTCAGGATAGAATACGTACCCGTGAGGATAACAAAGTTTCAGCCCGCGGAGAGGAAGTATTAGACCTGAACTGACCTTATGTAGTCAAGATACTCCCTCACACCCTCCTCAAGGGAGTATTCGGGCTCGTAGCCGAGGACATCCTTCGCCTTGGTCAGGTCCGCTTGGGTGAACTCCTGATAGAAGTCGTAAGGGCAGTCAAAGTACTCAACCTCATAGGAGGTCCCAAGTTCCCTGTTGAGTATATCAACTATCTCGTTAAAGCTCCTCGCCTCTCCTGTCCCTACGTTGAATATACCCGAAACGTCCCTCTCTAAGGCGAGGATGTTTGCTTTTACCGCGTCCTTTATGTATACGAAGTCCCTCCTCTGCTCTCCCCACTTGAATAATCTAGGCTTTTGCCCGTGGATCATCTTAAGGGTGAGCTGGTAAATCATACTCGCACTCTTCCCCTTAAACTGCTCCCTCGGTCCGTAGACGTTGAAGTATCTTAAGCCTACTATTCTGATGTCGGGGTATCTCTCCATGTAGCTCTGGGCTATCCTGTCCATCATGAGTTTTGAAAAGCCGTATATGTTCTCGGGCTGGAGTCCTTCTTCCTCCCTCATGGGTGGTGGTGTCTTGCCGTAAACACCTGCGGAGGATGCGTATATGACCTTTGCTCCCCACTCCACCGCGAGGTCAAGTATGAATCTGAAGCTGTCCGCGTTCGTCTCCATCATGAGCCTCTGGTCTTGGACCGTCGTGTCAGTTATCGCTGCTTTGTGAAATATGACGTCAAAGGTGAAGTGTCTTCTCACATACTCCCAGAGATCCCTGTCCCTTATGTCTCCCGTGATAACCTCACCCCTGAATCCTGTCAGGTTCTTGAAGTGTCCCGAGGAGAAGTTGTCAAGAACGTATATCTTGGCATCCGGAAACATCTCCTGCAGTGTGAGGGCGAGGTTTGAACCTATGAAACCCGCACCCCCAGTTATCAGGACCCTCATCAGGAGTAGTATACTATCTCTCCCATGAGGATCTACGGGACAACGATCCTCTGTGTAAGGAGGGACGGAAAGACGGTAATGGGAGGGGACGGTCAGGTCACGGTGGGAAGTTCCGCCATAAAACACAGGGCGAGGAAGATAAGGAGGTTGTATGAAGGGAAGGTCATAGCCGGGTTTGCGGGTTCCGCCGCGGACGGCCTCGCTCTCCTTGAGAGGTTTGACAGGAAACTGGAGGAGTTCAGAGGGAACCTTCTCAGGGCATCCGTTGAACTCGCCAAGGAGTGGAGGATGGATAAGTATCTGAGGAGGCTTGAGGCCCTCCTCCTTGTCGCTGACAGGGAGAGGATGCTCCTCATCTCTGGAAACGGTGACGTTATAGAACCTGACGACCCAGTTCTCGGCATAGGTTCGGGAGGGGATTTTGCGAGGGCGGCCGCCTTGGCACTCCTGAGGAACACGGACCTCCCTGCGGATGAGATAGTAAGGAGGTCCCTAGAGATAGCTGGGGAGATATGCATATACACGAACAGGGAGTTCGTCATAGAGGTATTAGATGAAGAGTGATGCTATAAGGGGTATGAGGAAGTTTACGCTCTTTACCTTCTCAAGGAGTCCCCAGAGCTTCAGGGCTATCAGGACCATTATGCCTCCTCCTATAAAGAAGCTGTTTCTCATGGCATCCTCATCTATGAACTCACCGAAGAAGTAAGCGGAGAGGGTTATACCCATCTGGAAGATCAGGACGAAGAAGGCTGAGAACATCACCCCCTTTCCGAGGGAGCTGGCGAGTATCACCGAGGAAAAACCGTCCATGGTTGCCTTTGAGAGGATGAGTGAGCTGTCCCCTTTCGTCCCTTCAAGTATGCAGCCGAGAAGCGTCATCGGTCCCACTGTGAAGAGGACGGAGGCTGTTATGAAACCTCTCGTGAAGCCTGGGTCTTCGCCCGCGAGCCTTGAGACCCTCCCCTCTAAGTCTATCAGATAGCCAGTGGCGGTCCCCACAAGGACTGTGAAGAAGACCTTAAGGAGGTCATCTGGCAGGTTCTCTGCCATCAGCTTAACACCGAGAAGGAGCGTAAAGAGCCCTATACCGTGGACCACACCCTCCCTTATCTTAGGGTTTACAAACCCCGAACCCTTTGTGCCCAGGTATCCACCCAACAGAACCAGCAGGAAATTCACTAAGGTGCCGAAGCCTGGGAACATCACTCCTTGTCGCCTTTCTGTTCCTGGACAGCCTTTGAGAGTATGTCCTTCATCATGTTGTATAGGAATTCTCCCCTCTCCTTCACAGTGAACCTCTCCCTCACAGCCTGCCTCGCCTTCTCCGCTATCTCCCTCGTCTCCTCAAGGTTGTCAAGATAGTACAGGACCTTCTCCTCTATGTCAGCTCTGTCAAGGGGCATGTAGGTTATCACCTCCTCACCCGGCTTCAGGAAGCCGGGGAGGGTTCCCCTGTAGTCTATCATCAGGGCGCTGCCCATAGCGGAGACCTCAAGGGGTGTGTAGCCTATACCCGAGGGGACTGTGTTAGGGAAGCTGACGATTGTGAGGAACGTCCTTGAGTAGATCTTAAGGAGCTCCTCGTAGTTCTCCACCTTTATATTTTCGTGGTCCTCCTTAAGCTCCCCCTGAAAGTCTCCCACTATCTTCAGATTTATACCCTCAAGGAAGTTTATCAGATACCACCTCTTCCTCATGGTGGCATAGATGCTTATGTCGTTGAGGAGTCTGAGGAAGGCTTCCCTGTTCTCTTCTTTCCACCTGCTCACTTCCTG
>JAJRQX010000215.1 GCA_024280065.1 Aquificota bacterium | reverse complement strand
GTCGTCAAGGAGGAAGCTTGTGACCTTCCCCCTCACATAGGCTCTGTAGCACTTGAAGAAAGGTAAGAACAGATCAGCATCCGGGTCGTTAGTTATCTTCAGATATTCCTCCTCGTAAGCTCTCTTTAAATCTCCCCTTCCGAAGAAGTCAAGCTCCATGGAGAGAAAGCACATATCGTTCAGAACATCACCGCATCTGAACCTCTCGTTAAACTCTATGCAGTCAAAGATGCAGACACCTTCCCCGAGGAAGGCTACGTGCTCAAGCCTGATATCCCCGTGGCCGTCCTTTATCCTCCCTTCTTTGATCCTCTTCTCAAAAAGATCTCCGTAGTTCTCGTAAAACCTTTCGGTCCTATCCTTTATGAACCTGTAATCCTCCTCGGTTATAGTTATACCTATGTATCTCTCCGTTTGCTGGAAGTTCTCATCGGTGTTGAACTTCATAACTTCAAGCCTTCCAAAATCGTCCGCCCTCTTTGCTGAGAGGTGAAACTCCGCAACCACCCTCGCCACCTTTCTTATGTCCTTCTCTGTAGCGGTTTCTATCCTGCTAAGGAGGAGGCTCTTCTCAGGTATCCTCCTCATCTTCACAGCCCACTCAACGACGTTGCTCCTGTCCTCAACCACCCACCTTCCCTTTACCTCGCTAATAGGTACAACGCCTATGTAGACCCAAGGACAGAGGCGTCTGTTCAGAATAACCTCCTTCTCACAGTTCTCCTTCCTTTTCTCAAGGGTGGAGTAGTCCAGAAAACCGAAGTTCACGGGCTTCTTTATCTTGTAGACAACCTCCTGAAGGATTATCACCCAGGAAGTGTGGGTCTGGACAAGCCTGCCGCCCAGATCCCTGCAGAGCTGTTCAACCATTTCGGGATATTATACGGTATGTAGCTTAAGCCAAATGCGAGCCTATAATATATCTCTTAGGAGGTTAAAGCTATTGGGCAAGAAGCGTATACAGGATGTGGCTAAGGAGCTCGGAGTAAAGCCCAAGGAGATAATGGACTTCCTCAAGGAGTGGTCCGAAGAGGACAAGAAGTGGTCCAACTTCAGCGTCCTTGACGACGACCAGCTTGACATGATATACGAGGCCTTCGGTAAGCCGGTTAAGAAGGAGGAACGGGAGGATCGGAAGCCTGCCCAAGAGGTCAAGGAGACACCCGAGGTTCAGGAGGAAGAGGAGGAGGTGAAGGTTGAGGAGAAACCCATAGAGGAGTTTATAGCGGAGGTCCTCGGAAAGGAGATTAAGGAGAAGCCTAAGGGGGAGAGGAAGCAGAGGGCTGAGAAGAGACCCAAAAAGAAGCCCGTCAAGGAGTTCAGGACGCCCGTGAAGGCTGAGGAAAAACCCAAAGAACCCCCTAAGGCTGAGGAGAGAAAGCCGGAAAAGAAGCCAGAGCCCGTGAGGGACAAAGCCTCCAAGGAAGAGGAGCAGGTCCTCAAAAAACTCCAGCAACAGATGGAGAGGGAAAAGAAAAAAGAGGAGAAGAAACAAAAGCAACAGAAACGTAAGGAGGAGGAGATAAAGATAATCCAGATACCCGAGGTCATAACTGTCAGGGAACTCTCCGAACTCCTGGGCGTCCCCGCCAACAAGGTGATAGCGGAGCTTATGAGGAGGGGTATCCTGGCCACCATAAACCAGAACGTCCCGCCCGAGGTTGCGGTTGAGGTGGCGGAGACCTTCGGCTTCCTTGCCGAGGTGAAGAAGGAGAAGGAGGAGGAGGTCCTCATAGAGGAGGTTGAGGACAGACCGGAAGACCTGAAACCAAGGCCCCCGATAGTGGTTGTTATGGGCCATGTAGACCACGGGAAGACAACACTCCTTGACACTATAAGGAAGACTAATGTGGCGGAGAAGGAGAAGGGCGGTATAACCCAGCACATAGGAGCATCAGTGGTTGAGGTGAACGGCAGGAAGATAACCTTCCTTGACACACCGGGCCATGAGGCCTTCACTTCCTTGAGGGCCCGGGGAGCCCAGATAACGGACATAGCTGTTCTCGTGGTCGCCGCGGACGACGGTGTTATGCCACAGACCGTTGAGGCGATAAACCACGCCAGGGCCTTCAATGTTCCGATAATAGTAGCGGTCAACAAGATAGACAAGCCAGAGGCGGACCCCATGAAGGTCAGAAGGGAGCTTTCCGACCACGGTCTCATACCCGAGGAGTGGGGAGGGGATACCATATTCGTTGATGTCTCCGCTAAAACCGGCCAGAACGTAGACCAGCTTCTTGAGATGATCCTTCTGCTTGCGGACATACTTGAGCTGAAGGCCAACCCGAACAAGAGGGCCAAAGGTGTCATCATAGAGACTAAACTGGACAGGAAAAGGGGACCCGTGGCCACCGTCATAGTCCAAGAAGGGACTCTTAGGGTCGGGGATATCTTCGTCGCAGGTGTAACCTACGGAAGGGTGAGGGCCATGTTTGACGACAAGGGAAGACCCGTAAAGGAGGCGGGACCGTCAACACCGGTTGAGATACTCGGATTTGAAAGCCTTCCAGAAGCGGGGGACACCCTCGTTGTTGTGGAAAGCGAAAGAAAGGCAAAGGAGATAGCTGAGAAGATAAGGGAGAAGAAGGAGAAGGAAGAGAAGACAGCCCAGAGCCTGAGGCTTGAGGACATCTACAGGAAGATAGAGGCTGGAGAGACCAAGGAGCTGAAGATCATAGTTAAGGCGGACACGATGGGATCCCTTGAGGCACTCAAAAAGTCCTTGGAAGAGCTATCAACAGACAAAGTTGCGGTGAACGTGATACACGGTGCGGTTGGAGGCATAACCGAGAACGATGTCATGCTCGCCAAGGCCTCCAACGCAATAATAATAGGCTTCAACACGAGACCGGACCCGAAAGCTAGGGAGCTCATAGACAGAGAGAAGGTGGACGTCAGGACCTACGCGATCATCTACCAGGTTATTGACGACGTTAAGAAAGCCCTGCAGGGTCTCCTTGAACCCGTTGAGAGGGAGGAAGTCCTCGGGTCCGCCGAGGTGAGGGCTACCTTCAAGATAAAGAAGGTGGGGACGGTCGCCGGGTGTTACGTCCTCGAGGGTAAGGTTGTGAGGGGTGCAAAAGCCAGGCTTGTAAGGGAAGGTGTGGTGGTCTACGATGGTGAGATAGAGTCTTTAAGGAGATTCAAGGAGGACGTTCAGGAGGTGTCAAAGGGTTATGAGTGCGGTATAAAGCTAAAGGACTACAACGACGTTAAGGTGGGGGACGTCATAGAATGTTACGAGATAAGGTTAGAGCAACCAACACTCTGACCCTGAACGAGATCTATGAAACCATACAGGGCGAAGGCCTGCTCGTAGGGACACCCTCTTTATTCATAAGGGTCCAGGGGTGCAACCTGAGGTGTACATGGTGCGACCAGCCTGAGGCCCTTGAGTTCAAAGGGGGTACACCCATCACCCTTGAAGAGATCTTAGAAAGAGCAAGGAGGTCCCCCTTCAGACACGTGGTAATAACGGGAGGTGAGCCATTCACGGAACCCAACCTTGGAAAACTTGCCAAGACTCTTCTTAAGGAGGGCTTCTCCGTTCAGATAGAGACCAACGGGACACTCTGGAACGAGGAGCTTGAGGAGGTGGTCCAGAAGGTCCATATAACCTGTTCTCCCAAGGGTGTGGCGGACTTCTTCATTCACCCCAAGATCCTGAAGTTCGCCAGGGAGCTCAAGTTCGTGGTTGACGACACCTTCACCGAGGAGGTGGTTCTAAAGGAAAAGTTCAGGAGATTCCTTGAAGAGGGTCTTGTGGTCCTTCAGCCCGAGAGCAACAGGGAGGAGATGGTGAGCAGGGCCCTTTCCATACAGAAGGTCTTGGCCGGCAAGGGCTACACCGTCCGTGTGATCCCCCAGGTTCACAAACTCCTCGGCCTCCCCTGATTATTTATGAGCTTTATAGTTGCAATAAGAAATCGTTATACTATAATTAATTTGGTATGATAGACATCTCAAAGCTCAAAACCTTTGTCACAGTAGCGGATCTCGGAAGCTTCTCAAAGGCATCGGAGATACTTTACATAACCCAGCCCGCGGTAACCCAGCAGATAAAAGCCCTTGAGAAAACCATAGGGGCAAAGCTCTTCCAGAGGCAGGGAGGTAAGATGTGTCTCACCGAGGAGGGGAAGAGGATCTACGAGATAGCCAAGATACTCTTGGGTAGCTACGAAGGGCTAATGGAGGAGATAGCCAAGATAAAGAAGGACCTGAAAGATACCCTCTTCCTTGGTGTGAGTGCCACCTTGAGCGAATACATAGTCCCATCCCTCATAGCCGAGTTCCACAGGGAGTTCCCCAGCGCGACGGTCAAGATCTTTACCGGAAACTCTCACGATGTTGAGGAGGGACTCCTATCAAGGGTCCTTAACCTCGGGATAATAGAGAGGGAACCTTCCTCCAAGTTCGTTTCCGTTCCCTGGCTTGAAGACGAGATCATCTTCTTCACATACCCTGAAAACCCAATAGCCCAGAAGGGTGAGGTAGACCCTGAGGATTTGTACAACGTGGATTTAGTTATGAGGGAGATGAACTCCGGAACTAGGAAGATAGTCAGGGAGGCCCTTGAGAAGCTGGGTGTGGTCTTTGAAAGGCTCAACATAAAGATAGAAGCCAACAACAGCAGGACCATAATAAACATAGTCAAGAGCGGATACGGATGCTCATTCCTATCAAAGGGCCTG
>JAJRQX010000214.1 GCA_024280065.1 Aquificota bacterium | reverse complement strand
GATCATATCAAGGTTCCTGAGACCTATGTCCGCATCTATGAGAAGGACCTTCTTTCCGAGCTTTGAAAGGGCCACACCCAGATTTGCGGTTAGCGTCGTCTTACCCACACCTCCCTTTCCCGATGTTATGACTATGACTTCTGTCATCAGCTACACCCTCTCCAAGACTATCATACCATTTTCAACCTTCGCGACCTCAGGATATCCAGGGGAGACCCTCTCCGTATCGTCGGGTATAGCCACCTTCTTTCCTATCCTTATCTGCTGGGGTTCCATTCTAAGGGCAACCACAACCGCACTCTCATCCCCGAGGGCTCCCGCTATCGCTATACCCCTCAGGGTTCCCATAATAATAATATTACCCACAGCCACCACCTCCGCATCTTTGTTAACGTCACCGAGGACGAGGACATCTCCCCCGTGCTCAACCTTCTGACCTGACCTTAAGGACTTATCAACCACGAGGAGCCTCTCTGTTCTCTCCTGACGTCTCTTCCGGGAGGATATCCTCTTTATGTTTCCGAGGTTAAGGCCCTTTAGAAACTCCTCCAGGTCCTTAACCCATCCTTCGGGAAGGTCCTCCGGGTTCTCTATTATGAAGTAGCTACCCTCAAAGAGCTTGCCCTTTATCTTTTCCGCTATCTTCCTCTTCACGGACTCCAGACTCTTCTCACCCTTTATCCTTATGGCCACTACGGGAAGCGTGATGCCCCTTATCTCTACCACGGTATACCACCACTATTATATCAGGGGGTATAGGTCCTTCCCCTCTTCAGGAGCGGACAGGAGGGCGGGCAGGAGAAACCTTCCCTCTCTATCTGTATGGTGGTGTGCTCTATACCAAACCTGAGGGCTACCCCCTTTATGTCCGTGAGTATGTCGTTGCAGGCCTCAACATCGCTCACTACAACGTGGGCGGTAAGGACAACGTCTCCCGGCGTTATGGACCAGACGTGAAGGTCGTGGACATCAGTTACCCCCCTGACCTTCCTTATCTCCCTCTCTATCTCCTCCGTGTCTATGTATGCTGGGACGAGTTCAAGGAGAACTCTGAGGGAGTCCCTTATGACCGCATAGGCGCCCGGGAGTATAAGGAGGGCTACCGCTATGCTGAGTATCGGGTCAGCCAAGTAAAAGCCCCATAAGGTTATTGCCAGACCAGCGAGTATGGCTGATACAGACCCGAGAGTGTCAGTAACCACGTGGAGGAAGGCGGCCTTCACGTTTATGTTCTCCCCTGACCTCTTGAAGAGCATGTAGCCGACGGCAAGATTTATGAGCAGGCCTACGATGGCTATTATGAGCATCTGAGGTCCTTTGACGGGTTCAGGCCTTATAAACCTCTGGACCGCTTCGTAGGCTATGTATCCTACCAAACCTAAGAGGAACAGGCCGTTTACGAGGGCGGCAAGAACTTCAAGCCTGTAGAGTCCGTAGGTCATATTCTTGCCCCTTGCCCTTAAGACTACGAGCTGGGTTACCAGGGCTATCAGAAGGGAAACGCTGTCGGTCAGCATATGCCCTGCGTCCGAAAGGAGGGCGAGACTGTTGGTCAAAAATCCCCCTATGAGCTCAACGAAGGCGAAGCCGAAGACCAGAAGGAAGCTGAGACTGAGAACCTTAAGGCTCTCCCTCCTGTCCATACCTCAGAATATAATAGCGGTGAGGAAGTAGTCGGAGATCAGAATCAGCATGGAGGAAGTGACCACCGAATTGGTGGTCGCCCTTCCGACGCCCTCAGTCCCGCCAGAAGTGTAGAACCCGTAGTAGCAGCTCACCGAACCCACTATGAACCCGAAGGCTAATGCCTTGTAAAGACCTCCCAGTATATCGTGCATCTCCACCAGGTCAACCATCTTCTGCCAGTAGAGGTGTTCGTTCACACCGAAGAGCTTGGTTGCCACGAACCACCCTCCGAATATACCTGCCACGTTTGATAGGACCGTAAGGAGCGGGACACCCACGGTGGTTGCGAATATCCTAGGGGTTACGAGATACCTGACGGGGTTCACCGCCATAACCTCAAGTGCGTCTATCTGCTGGGTTATCCTCATGGTACCTATGCTCGCGGTCATAGCAGATCCAACCCGCGCAACAACCATCAGGGAGGTCAGGACGGGTCCCAGCTCCCTGCCCATGGAGAGGGCTACGACCGCACCTATGAGAAACTCGGAGTTGAACCTGTGGAAGGTTCCGTAAGTCTGCAAGGCTATGACACCCCCTGTGAAGGTGGAGGTGACCAGGACAACAGGTGAGGTCTCCGCGGCCACGTAGGTTATCTGGCTTACGAAGTGCCTGACCTTCGGAGGTTTCCTGAAAAGGAACAGGATGGCCTGCAGGGACAGAAGGGTGGCCTTTCCTACCTCCTCCGCAAGCTTAAGTATCCTGTCTAACATCAGAAGTTCTTTATATAGCTTATGTAATCCTTGAACCTCTCCCTTACCTCTTCTATGAAGTCGCCACCGAACTTTTCAAGGAAAGCGTCAGCCAGGACTATAGCGAGCATCGCTTCGCCGACAACGGAGGCGGCGGGGACAGAGGTGACGTCCGCCCTTTCCTTTCCAGCCTTAACCTTCTCCTTCGTCTCTATGTCCACACTTCTTAGGGGGTTCCTCAATGTAGGTATTGGCTTCATGGCTACCCTGACGAGGATCGGCATACCGTTGGTTATACCTCCTTCTGTCCCTCCCAAGTTGTTGGAGTATCTGAAGTAACCCCTCTCCGGGTCATAGCCTATCTCATCGTGGACTTCAGAGCCGAACCTCCTCGCCGCCTCAAACCCCAGACCTATCTCAACACCTTTCATGGCCTGTATGCTCATCATCGCCTGTGCTATCCTCCCGTCTATCCTCCTGTCCCACTGGATGTGACTCCCGAGCCCGGGGGGGACACCGATTGCAAAGACTTCAAATACACCTCCCAAGCTCTCTCCCCTTTCCCTGGCTTCGTCTATGACCTTTTTAAACTCCTCGTCCTTTGATGGGTCCGGAAACCTGACCTCAGACTTCTCAGCGAGCTCGTGCCTTTTCATGAGATCATCTTCTTCTATTTTCGGAGAGCACCTCCCTATGCTGACCACGTAGCTTCCTATTCTTATCCCGAACTCCTCAAGGAACCTTCTGCAGACAGCTCCAACCGCCACCCTCGCCGCCGTCTCCCTCGCGGAAGCTCTCTCAAGAACGTTCCTTAGGTCTCTTTGGTTGTACTTTATCCCGCCTGCCAGGTCCGCGTGTCCGGGTCTAGGTCTTGTAAAGGGAACTGCGGTTTCTGGCCTCTCCCCGAAAGTGGCCATTCTCTCCTTCCAGTTCTCCCAGTCCTTGTTTTCTATCCACAGTGTTATAGGAGAACCCGTAGTTTTTCCAAACCTGATACCCGAGAGGACCTTAACCCTGTCCTTCTCTATCTTCATCCTCCCTCCCCTGCCGTAACCCCTCTGTCTCCTTTCAAGTTCCTTGTTTATATATTCCTCCGATATATCAAGATTTGCAGGGATACCCTCAAGTATAGCGGTGAGACCCTTCCCGTGAGACTCT
>JAJRQX010000213.1 GCA_024280065.1 Aquificota bacterium | reverse complement strand
TGCCCTCAGGGTGTTGTTCCTTCTATCATACACTATCTCCTCAGCCTCTATCAGGTTCTTCTCCTCCTCAACCCTCGCCATGCCCCTGAGTATTATCACTTCCGCTGTCAGGTCATACTCGGCGTAAGCTGAGGTTGCCCTTCTTCCCGGCTCGGTGTACAGGACGTTACCCTCCGCTATGAGCTTCCTGGGTTTACCCTCCTCGTTCAGAAGTATGGTAACCTTGTTCGCCCTCAGGACCGCCTCCCCCCTCACGAGCCTCACGTTTCCCTGATAGATGAGCCTGTCCTTCTGGAATATCAGGCTGTCCGCCTCCCCCGTTATAGGCTGGGAGGTCGCGAATGTAAGCAGGGTGAGGAGAAGGATCACACTATATATCATGCTTCGCCTTCACCCTCGCTATTATAACCCTGAGTGGGTTCAGGTTCACCCTGAAACCCCTCCCCTCAAAGTAGTTGGTCCCCCTCCACAGAAAAACCTCCCCATCTCCCGTGATCAGGCTTCTGTTGAAGTTCACCTTTGCGGAGTCTGTCTTAACGAAAAGGGCCTCGCCCCTTATTTCCACATCACCCTTCAGGACAGCCTCGTTCTTTCTCCTGTCCACCACCACTTCCTCAGCCTCCACCGTATAACCCCTTGACCTCATGATGACCTCCCTGAGCCTGACTGTTCTCCCAAGGGACAGAAGCTCCTTTCCCTCTATGGACCACTCTTCCCCGCTCTCTCCCACTACCCTTATTTCCACCTCCTTGGCTATGCTCCTCTCCTCAGTAAATACCTTTGCTTCCTCCTTTAGTCTGTCTATGTAAGCTAAGGAGCTTATTGACAGGAGGATGAATATGAGGTGTATGAGGAGTGTCTTCATACCTTAATTATTTATCCTACCACCGCTCCGGAGTTTTAGTATAAGCTCCACCACCTCCCTGACAGCTCCTCTGCCTCCCTGTGTTCTTGTTACGTAAACGGCATGCTTCATCACTTCCTCCGGTGCGTTCCTGACAGCTACGGGAAATCCAACCCTTCTCAGAACGGGTATATCTACAAGGTCATCGCCTATGAAGGCGACCTCCTCGGGGGATAGGTTGTACTTCGTAAGTATCTCCTCAAGGACCTCCTCCTTCCTGAATCTTCCCATGTATATCTCGTCTATGCCGAGCTCCTCAAGTCTGTTCCTGAGGGGTTCAGAGTCCCTTCCCGATATGACACCCGTCCTTATACCTTCTTTCTGGATCATCTTTATCCCGAGTCCGTCCCTGACGTCAAAGACCTTAAGGGTTTCACCCCTTTCCGTGTAATACAGTCTTCCGTCGGTGAGAACGCCGTCCACGTCCATGAGGAGTATCCTTACCCTGATAACCCTGTCCCTCAGGGGCAACTCAGCACTCCATAACCTTAGCCTTCCTGCATGCCATTGTCATGAGCTTGAGAAACTCATCTATCTCCTGCATCCCTATTATCTGGAAGACTATCCTGTCGGTTCTCGGGTCGTAGATTATGAAGGTGGGTGTCCCGAGGACCATGAACCTCCTGTCAAGGTCCTCTGGTATGTTGTCCACGTCAACGGGGACTATGACGAACTTCTCGTGCATATACCTGTAGACCTCAGGATCCACGAAGACAACCTCCTCCATATACTTGCAGTAGGTACACCCTTCCTCCCAGAAGTAAAACATCACGAGCTTTCCCTTCTCCTTGGCTACCCTTATCCCCTCCTTCACGTTGGGGTACCATCTGTCCTCAAGGGCCACCCCGAGGGACAGAATAAAAAGAGTGAACAGTATAAGGACCCTCATAAAAAATAAAATAATAGTTCCCATGAAGGATCACCTGCTTGAGGTCACCGGGAACGTTCACCTATCAGGGAAAACATGGGTGATCCGGTTCTCCGCACCTGAGCTGGCCGCCAAGGTGAGGGGAGGGCAGTTCCTCATGATAGAGGTCTCAGAGAACTATGACCCAATGGGTAGGAGGGCCTTCGCTGTGGGTGATGTGAGGGATGAGGAGATCTGGATATTCTACGACGTGGTAGGCAGGGGAACTAAGATCATGAGCGGGTGGGAGAGGGGAACAAGGGTCAGGGTCTTCGGACCTCTTGGTAAAGGTCTCTTCGATCACAGGGGAGAGAGACACCTGCTCATAGGCGGAGGTATAGGCCTTGCGGGCCTTACCCTCTTCGGGAAGGAGCTGAGGGGCATGGGCAAGGAGGTCGTGTTCGTCTACGGAGCGAGGACTGCTGAACAGCTCAGTATGATGGACTGGCTCAAAGAGGAAGGCTTCAGCTACCTGATCTACACGGATGACGGGAGTGCAGGGAGGAAGGGACTCGTTACTGAAGTCCTGAAGGAGTTTGACAGATCCTGGGTAGTCTCCGCCTGCGGTCCCAAGGCGATGATGAGGGAGGTGAGCAGGGTGGCGAAGGAGACTGGACATAAGGTTTACCTTTCCCTTGAAGCAAGGATGGCCTGCGGGTGGGGCGTGTGTCTCGGGTGTGTTGTAAGGACGAGAGAGGGTAAGTTTAAGAGGGTCTGCTGGGAGGGTCCCGTCTTCCCTGCGGAGGAGGTGGTTCTCTGATGTTCACCGGCATAGTGGAAGATGTAGGAAGGGTAAGGAGTGTTAAGGTCTCCCCTGAAGGTGGTGTCCTTGAGGTGGAGACTGGTCTTGATGGGATAAAGGAGGGAGACAGCGTTGCGGTAAACGGCGTCTGCCTGACCGTAGTGGATTACCATAATGGAACGGTTACCTTTGATGTCTCTCCAGAGACCTTAAGGAGGAGCAACCTCGGGCTTCTGAGGAGAGGCGACCCTGTGAACCTGGAAAGATCCCTAAGAGCGGACTCAAGGATAGGGGGACACTTAGTCATGGGCCACGTGGACTTCACCGCGAGGATACTTCAGTTTAGAGGCTCAGGAAACCACAGGACCCTAAAGATAGAGGTTCCTGAAGATTACAGAGTCTTCTTTGCGGTCAAGGGGTCCGTCGCGGTGGACGGCATAAGCCTGACGGTGAACGAAGTGGGTGAGGGTTTCATCTCAGCGAACATAATTCCATATACTTTTGAGAACACCAATCTGAGAACCAAGAGGGAAGGAGATCTGGTGAACGTGGAGGTGGACATAGTAGCGAGGTATGTGGTCAACTTTCTCAGGGAGGAGGGAAGGAAAAGGAGGCTTGAGGAATTCCTTGAGGGACTTTAGACCATCATCTCTTCAACGAAGCCTATGTGGTGCCTTCCTTCCTTGAACTCTTTGGTTCTCAGAACCCTCCTGTGAAACTCTATATTGGTCCTGAGACCTTCTCCCGATATGGTGAACTCGCTGAGGGCTCTGAGACCCCTCTTTATCGCCTCCTCTCTCGTCTCACCCCACACTATAAGCTTGGCGAGAAGAGAGTCGTAGTGGGGGGGTACCCTGTATCCGGGATAGAGGTGGGTGTCCACTCTGACACCCATACCCCCGGGTATGATCAGCTCCTCCACTTTGCCCGGAGATGGGAGGAAGGTGTCCGGGTCCTCCGCGTTTATCCTCATCTCTATGGCGTAGCCTCTGAAGGCTACTTTCTTCACCCGTATCTTCCTACCCATGGCCACCTTTATCTGCCACTTGACTATGTCCATGCCCGTTACCATTTCTGTTACAGGGTGCTCAACCTGTATCCTGCCGTTCATCTCCATGAAGTAGAAGTTTCCGTCCTCGTCCAGGAGGAACTCAACCGTTCCAGCACCCTCGTAGCCTATCTCCCTGCAGAACTCAACGACAGCCTCGGATAGTTCCTTCCTCTTCTTCTCAGATACAGACAGACTCGGAGCTTCCTCTATGAGCTTCTGGTGTCTCCTCTGTATTGAACACTCTCTCTCTCCTAAGACCACCACGTTCCCCTTTGAATCGGCGAGGACCTGAAACTCTATGTGCTTGGGGTTTATTATGAACTTCTCAAGGTACACCCTTCCGTCTCCGAAGTAGGCCTCCGCCTCTTGAACAGCAACCGGGAACTTTTCTCTCAGCTCCTTCTCGTTCATAACTATCCTTATGCCCCTTCCTCCTCCCCCCGCTGAGGCCTTCAGGACCACCGGATACCCTATCCTCCTCGCCGTCTCCATAGCGGTGTCAAGACTGACAGCCCCGTTACTTCCGGGAACCAGGGGTAGACCTACCCTCCTGGCTATCTCCTTTGCCCTTATCTTGTCTCCTATGATCTCAAGGGTTTCAGGGGAGGGACCTATGAACCTCACCCTGCTCTTCTGGACTATCTCAGCGAACTTGGGGTTCTCCGCGAGGAAGCCGTAGCCGGGATACACAGCGTCCGCCTTCGTAACCTCCACGGCTGACATTATTGCGGGTATATCAAGGTAGCTCTTCTTGGGGTCCGCGGGTCCTATGCATACCGCCTCGTCCGCCAGCCTGACGTGTAGAGAGTCCCTGTCAGCTTCCGAGTAAACAGCCACTGTCTTTATACCCAGCTCCCTGCAGGCTCTTATGGCCCTAACCGCTATCTCACCTCTGTTGGCTATGAGGACCTTTTTGAACATCTAAGAGATGATCTTACCAGAAGAGACTATCTGCGTTAGGGTCTCTACCACGAAGGAGACCTCCTCATCGGTCAGATGAGGGTGAACGGGTATGGAGAAGACCTCCCTCCTTAAGGCCTCAGCCCTTGGTGTTGGGAGGTGGTCTGACCCCCTCAGCTCGTGGAGTAGGTAAGGGTAGTAAACACGGGCGTCTATCCCGGCGTTTCTCAGGTCCTTAACTATCCTGTCCCTCTCCGCGTGCCTGAGGGTATAAAGGTGGTAAACGTGGAAGGAACCCTCCCTCTCCTTGGGAACAGGGAATAGGTCCCTGAAGGCGTCCGTGTATACACCCGCTATCTCTCTTCTCCTTGAGTTTTTTGCATCAAGTTTCCTCAGCTGGATCGTCCCTATGGCCGCCTGAAATTCGGTAATCCTGAAGTTGAAGGCAGGATGATCCCCGAAGTCTATCCAGCTCCTTATCTTCTTCGCTATGCTGTCGTCGTTAGTCGTTATGGCACCTCCCTCACCCATCGGGACATTCTTGGATGCGTAAAAGCTGAAGGCCCCTACGTGTCCCCAGGATCCAGCCTTCTTTCCCTTCAGCTCCGCACCGTGAGCCTGGGCCGCGTCCTCAAGGACGTAAAACCCGTATCTTTCGGATAGATACATGATGGCCTCCATGTCCGCCATGCCGCCGTAGAGGTGGACAGGGATCACCACCTTCGGTCTGTATCTTCTGACCGCGTCCTCAAGCTGGTTCGGGTCCATAGTGTAGAACTCGTCCACATCAACGACTATGGGTTCTCCGCCCGCGAGGTAAACCGCGTCTATGGTCGCCATGAAGCTCATCGCAGGAACGATCACCCTGTCCCCCCTGTCAACACCGAGGGCCTTCAGGGAAACAAAGAGAGCCGTAGTCCCGGAGCAAACGGTAAAGCAGTACTTGACGCCAACATACTTGGCGAACTCGTCCGTGAACGTTCTCGTCCATGTTCCCCTCGTTATCTGACCGCTCTCAAGGATGCTGAGAACCGCTTCCTTCTCCTCATCCGAAAAGAGGGGTTCCGTGATCCTGATCATTTGGGAGTATTATACCTTTTCAGAAAGCTGTATCTGACCTTATCCCCGGCGATACTCCCTCCTATGTCCATAAGCATGTAGAAAAAGGCCCTCTTCTCCTCCTCCCCGAGCATTGACAGGTCTATACAGCAGGGATCCTCTGGTATGCCTATGTCCTTCAGCCTGGGGTTGTGGGAGGAAAGGTCGTTCATTATCCTGTCAATAATCTTTCTTAAGTTCTCCCTCCCTATGTGGTCCTCTATCTCCTTAAGGACCTCTCTTATATCACTTTCCACCCCCATTTCTGTTTATTATAAAATCCCTTAACATACCGAACTCCATGGGAGGTGCGAAGTAGTAACCCTGCCCCTCATCGCACCCCATATCCAGCAGCATCTTCAGGTGCTCCTCCTTCTCTATGCCTTCCGCAAGGGATACCGCCCCTACCGAATGGGATAGGTCCACTATGGTCCTTACCACCGCCTTCGCCCGGTCGCTCTCTGTCATCATTGAGGTGAAGCTCCTATCTATCTTTATCTTATCCACATCAAACTCTATAAGGTAGTTCATGGAAGAGTAACCGGTCCCGAAGTCATCTATAGCGACCTTTATACCCGCACCCTTCATGGCTGTGAGTATGGCCTTGGTTCTCTCAGGGTCTTTCATCGCTGTGCTCTCCGTTATCTCAACAACGAAGCTCTCTGGTCTGACCCTGTATGTGTTGAGCAGGTCCTTTATCGTATCGGTGAGGCTCTCTTCCAAGAACTGCTTCATGGAGAAGTTCACCGCCACAAAGAGGTTCTCAAAGCCGAGGGAGTGGAGCCTTGACAGATCCCTTACAGCTTTTGCCAGAACGCAGTAGCCGAGGTCTACTATGAGGCCCATGTCCTCGGCCACCTGTACGAACCTTACTGGGGAGAGGAGTCCCAGCTCGGGGTGGTCCCATCTGACCAGGGCCTCCGCACCCACCACCTTACCGTCCTTCAGCCTGATAACCGGCTGATAGAAAACCTTTATCTGGTCCTCTTTCAGTGCCTTCTTTAGACCCCCCTTCAGGGC
>JAJRQX010000212.1 GCA_024280065.1 Aquificota bacterium | reverse complement strand
CGTATCCTTACTATCCTCCTTCCGAGCCTGAAGATCTCCTGGTCTATCTCCTGAAGTTTTAATAGGTCTCTTAGCTTCTCTGGGTCCATAGAGTTTAATTTAAGTCCTGTATTCGGTTACCTGAAGGTTCTTCTCGTATAGCCTCGTCAGGTTCTCGCTCCTTTCCGTTATCCAGTTACTCCTGTAGAGATGAACTTCTATCCTTCCCTGAGGAGTTCTGTCCTTCCTGACCCTCTTGACCCCAATGTCTCCCTCCATCAGGTCCGCCACCCTCTTCCAGAAACCGATCTCATCAAAGGCCCAGGGCAGGAATTTTTTTCCTCTAACCTCTCCCATGAGAGTCTCGTAGGTACCCTCCGTCTCTCCCATAAGGGCCATAGGTATCCTTACGGTGGCTATCTCCGAGAGGCCTTCCCTGAAGGGGGACACCACTACGAGATGCTCCAGGGATTCCCTGAGGTCAGAGATCTCTTCCCAGCTGTAATACTCAAGGATATCCTCTCCAAAAACGATCAGCGTTCTGATCTCGCCCTTCCTGGCCTTTTCAAGGACCGCCTCTGTATCCGAGTAGAGGTTTCTTATCCTTGTGTAGAGTCCGTAGAGGTTCCCCTCCTTAGGCAATAGGACTACCTTCCAGCCCCTCTCCTTCAGCTTTAGAGCCAGATCCCCGACCCTGTCAGCCTCTTCACCCCTGAAGTGGTGGGCAGTGATAACAGCAACACCCTTCTCCTCTATGCTCTCCACCTCTTCCAGGTATATGGTCTGGGGTCTCAGCTTTGAGTCCCTCACAGTTCTACCAGCCTTATAAACCTTGCCCTTGATGTAGTAACTCAGGACGGGAGCGGTTGAGGTCACGTCGTCACCTATAAGGAGGAACACGCTAGAATCTTTTATCTCATCAAGAGTGATCCTCTCACACCCTCCCATCCTCTCCGCTATCCTGAAGAAGTCACAGGTCTGGGGGGTGGTGATGTACGATCCGGTTGCCTTGGCCACGGAAATTACGCTGTCTATCACCTCGTTGGGGAGGTAGCCAGAGAGGACGAAGGCGGTTTCCTTACCCTCAGAGCTGAGGATCGAGGCGATAAGACTTACCAGGTTGCCCTCTCCCTCCTCCCTTCCGTGGACCTCTGGTTTGAGAAGCCTATCCCTGTTGAGGGCATCGTAGCCGAAGAAGGCCTTAGTGCATATGTTCAGTTCATCAGTGGGCTTGGTTCTGTAGACCTTCCTCTTTGAACGCCAGTCACCCACACCGAACTCTATCTGGATCTCACACCCGACGGGACAGAGGTTGCAGGCTGTAAGACCCTTCTCAAGTAACCAGCTCCTTGACCAGTATTTGAAAGGCTTAGATATTATGGCTCCCACCGGGCATACGTGAACGCATATACCACACATCTCACAGGTGGAAGTGTCCATGGGCCTTACGGTGGGAACTATGTTGGAGTGGAAACCTCTATTTTCAACGTATAGGGCGTGGGCTCCTACTATTTCATCGCAGGCCCTCGTGCACCTGTAGCAGACCACACAGCGGTTTGAGTAGTACTCTAAGAAGTCGCTCTCCCAGTCGTACTCTTCTCTCTCCTTCTCAAGGGCGGATACCGGAACCACCTGCCTCTGTGGTCCATATATGGCTCCATAGTTCTGTAGGTCACACTCGCCCGCCTTGTCGCATATGGGACAGTCAAGAGGGTGGCGGGTCATTAGGGCCTGAAGCAGGTATCTCTGGTTCTCCCTTACCTGTTCGCTCGTCCTGTGGGTCCTTATTACCATACCCTCCTGAACGGGCGTGTTGCAGGATATGACGAGCCTGTTTATGTTCTCCCAGTAAACCACACACATCCTGCACGCACCCGCTATGGAGAGCTTCGGGTGGTAGCAGAAGTAGGGTATGTCTATGCCCTTCTCAAGGGCCACTTGGAGGACCGTCTTTCCCTTCTCAACCTCATACTCAACATCGTCTATGACTATCTTCACCTTCTCCGCCATACCCTTTCCCCCGTGTGAATATGATACTGAAAAATTCTCCGCCTTGTGTGGCTGGCGTCATATATTTTTATCCATGAGGAGAAAACCCGCTGTTGCCGGGTCCTTCTACCCCGCCGAGAGTGAGGAGCTAAGGAAGCTCATGGACCTCCTCTGCGGAGATCCTCCGTTGGAGAAGGTAAGTGCAAAGGGGATTCTCGTTCCTCATGCGGGATACATCTACTCCGGGAAAACAGCCTGTAAGGTCTACAGCAGGGTCAGGATACCCGAGAAGGTCGTTCTGCTTGGACCGAACCACACCGGTATGGGACCTGAGGTCTCTGTGTATCCGGGCGGTCTGTGGGAGACGCCCTTCGGGGACGTGGAGGTAGACTCAGGACTAAGGGGTGTTCTTGTATCCGAAAAACTTGCGAGCCCGGACGATCTCGCCCACCTATACGAGCACTCCCTTGAGGTACAGCTCCCCTTCCTGATCAGGTTCTCAGAAGGGAGCTTTCGCATACTCCCGATGGTGATAGGACACCTTGACTATGACAGGGCAAGGTCCTTGGGAAGGCGTCTCGGAGAAATGCTTAAGGGAGAAGACGCCCTCGTAGTGATAAGCTCCGACATGTCCCACTACATACCCGCAGAGGAGGCAAGAAGGAAGGACAGGATCCTCATATCTGCTATGGAGAGGCTCATAACCGAGGACCTGTACTACAAGGCTGTCCAGTTCAACATAACCATGTGCGGCTTCATACCCGCCGTGGTGGGGATAGAGGCGGTCAAGGTCTTGGGTGCGAGACGGGGTATCCTGGTAGACTACACGAACTCGGGCGAGAGGACGGGAGACTACGAGAAGGTGGTGGCGTACGCGGGTATGGTGTTTGTATAATTCTCACTTAAGATGGAGGGGTATCTGGTAGTCTTCATAACCACACCCAAGGATAAAGGGGAGGAGATAGCCAACCTGATAGTTGAGAGGAAGCTGGGTGCCTGCGTGAACGTGGTTCCCGAGGTCAGGTCCGTTTACTGGTGGAAGGGCAACATAGAGAAAGATAAGGAGGCCCTGATCGTTGTTAAGACTTCAGCGAGCAAGTTTCCCGATCTTCTGAAAGAGGTTAAGGAGGCCCACCCTTACACGGTCCCCGAGATCATAGCCTTACCCATAGTAGCCGGGAACGAAGACTACCTTAAGTGGATAGACGATAGCTTGAGATGAGACCGCTCAGGCTTGAGTTAGAGGGCTTCACCGTTTACAAAAAACGGCAGGTTATAGACTTTGAGAAGCTGAACTTTTTCATAATACAGGGAAAGACGGGGGCCGGGAAGACGAGCATAGTGGATGCCATAACTTACGCCCTCTACGGTAAGGTTCCGAGATACGGTGGAGCTAAAGCCACAAGATATGTCATCTCAAAGGGAAGCCAGAGCCTGAGAGTTGTTCTTGACTTTTCGGTAAGGGGTAAGAAGTTCAGGATAGAAAGGTTTTACAGCCCGAGGCTCAGGGAGGACCAGGCAAGGGCATACGAGGACGGAAGGAGGCTCAACCTGTCCAAATCCCAGATAGAGGAGTGGGTGAAGGAGATCACGGGTCTGGACTACACTACCTTCACCAAAGTGATCCTGCTCCCTCAGGGGGAGTTTGACAGGTTCCTAAAACCCAAACAGCCCAAGGAGAGGAGAGACATACTCATAAACCTGCTTAACCTGAGCATCTTTGAGAGGATGAGGGAGATAGCTTCCCAGACATACAAGGAGAAGGAAGGTGAGCTGAAGACCATCAGGGAAGAGCTGGAGCGCCTTAAGGGTATCTCCGAAAAAGACCTTGAAGAGCTTGAGGCTGAGGAGAAGAACCTCAAGGAGAAGGTTTCCCGCCTTGAGAGGGAGGTATCAGAACTGCAGGAACGCATAAAGACCGTGGAAGACCTGAAGGAGATTGAAGAAGAGATCAGGAAGAGAAGACGCGAAAAAGAAGCCGCACAGAAGGATATCCGGAAGGTGGAGGAGGAGCTCAGGAACGTGGATGAGGAGCTTGAGAGAGTAGAGAGGGAAGCTACCCAGATACCCTCCCTGAAGAGGGAGCTTCATGACTTAGTAAGGGAACTTGAGAGGGTAGAGACTGCCCTCAGGAACCTGGAGGACCTGAAAGCTAAGGAGAGAAAGGTGGAAAAGCTCAGAGAGGAGCTTGGCGAGGAGGAGAGGAGGCTTGAAGACCTGAACAAAAGGGTAGAGAAGGGAAGGAAGCTGATAGAGGAAATTGAGAAAGAGATCGGGGAGATAGATTTTGACGAGGAGAGGTTCACACAGGTTACGAGGGACCTGGAGAGGAAGAAGCAGCTTGAGGTTAAGACCCGCAGGCTGAAGAGAACAAGAGAAGAAATAAAGGAGCTTGAGGTTAAATTCAGACAGATCTCGGAGGAGCTTGAGAGGTTGAACAGGGACATAAAGACCAAGGAGGAAGAGCTGAAGATAAAGAACATCCACCTCTACGCCCACCAGATAAGGGAGAGCCTTGAGAAGGGTGACACCTGTCCCGTTTGCGGGGGGGTCTTCGGGTATGAGGAGCTCCCACCCTTAGATACAGCCACTGAGGACCTGAGGAAGGAGCTTGAGGACCTCACCGACATGAGGGACACCCTCGGGAGGGAGAGGGCACGGATAGAGGGTAGGCTTGAGGCCCTAAGGAGACAGGAGGAGGAGCTGACGAAGGACCTCAAGGGGACCGGGGACCTCCTCGGCAGGAACCTTGAAGAAGAGTTCAGAACGCTGAAGGAAAAGAGGGACAGGCTGACCGAGCTGAGGTCCAGGCTTGACAAGTTCAGAAAGGCATATGACCAGAGGGTCTCTGAGAGGGAAGAGGTACTCAGGAGGGTGGAAAGGATAAGGACGGAGATAAACTCCCTGGAGGGGGAGATAAAGAGAAGGAGAGAGGAGGTTACGTCTCTCCTGGGAGACACGGACCCGCAGACCAGGAAGAAAGAACTGGAACTCAGGATGAAGGAGGTGAACGATAGGATAGAAAGACTTGAGAAGAGGAAGGAAGAGCTGAGGGGCTACAAGGATGAGCTTGAAAGGAAGATCATCCACCTTAAGAGCAATGTAGACTCTACAGAGAGGAGCATCAGGGATCTGGAGGCCAAGAAGAGAGACATCCTGACCAGGATGGCGGAAGCGGTGGGTGAAACTGACCTGCTTGAAGACTTATCTCAGCTTAAAGAGAAGCTTGAAGAGAAAAAAGAGGAGCTGTCAAAAGCTCTTGAAACCCTCGGTGAGATAAGGAACAGGAAGGATGATCTGAGGAAGGACCTCGCGAGGAAGGGAGAGCTTGAGAGGAGGAGAAGTGACCTTGAGAGGGACCTCAGGGTTTACAAGGTCCTTGCCGAGGACTTGAGGGGAGACAGACTTCAGAACTTCGTCGCGAGCCTGATGATACTGAGGATCGTTGAAAGGGCAAGTCAGTACCTTCTTAACTTCACGGGTACTTACGAGCTCACCGCGGATGAGAGGGGTAACCTCCTGGTAATTGACAGGGTCCAGGGTGTTGAGAGGGAGGTCAGCAGTCTGAGCGGCGGGGAGACCTTCCTCGCCTCTCTGTCCTTAGCTCTCGGTGTGAGCGACGTCCTCTCCTCCCAGGCCAACTTAGAAAGCCTCTTCATAGACGAGGGGTTCGGCTCCCTTGATGAGGAGACCAGGGAGAGGGTGAGCGAGATCCTTGAGGTGGTTAAGATAAACATAAACAGGATGGTCGGGATAATATCCCACATACCTGACCTTGCGGAGAGGTTTCACCAGAGGATAGTTGTGAAAAAGCACGGTGACTTTTCAACGGTTGAGGTCTTCTACTGAAAGTGTTTACCCCAGCTCCCTGAGGGTCCCGCGGAGGGCTTCAAGGAAGGCGTCGTTCTCCTCCGGCCTGCCCACACTCACCCTGAGGCACCTATCAAGACGTGGCAGGTAAGAGACGTCCCTTACGAGAACACCCCTCTTCAGGAGACCTGAGTGGACCTTTTTCGCAGGGTGGTGCGTCCTGAAGAGGATGAAGTTCGCCCTGCTCGGGAAGGTCTCCACACCCTCCATGGAACCGAGCTCCCTGAGGACCCTCTCCCTTTCGGCTATAACTTTGGAAACGGACTCCTCTATGAAGTCCCTTCCCTCCGTCAACATCAACAGGGCTATAACCTGAGAGGGGTAGGTCACGTTGAAGGGAAGCCTGACCTTGTCCAGCTCCCTGGCAACCTCCTCCTTGGCTATGAGGATCCCAACCCTCAGCCCGGCCATCCCTATCTTCGAGAGGGACCTCAGGACCACCGTGTCCTCCCTCGCCAGGGCATCCCTCAGGAAGCTCTCCTTGGAGTAGCTGAAGTAGGCTTCATCCACAACGGTGAAGAGACCCTTATCCCTTATCCTGTTTATCTTTTCCCTTGAGAAGAGGTTTCCCGTCGGGTTGTTTGGGTAGGAGAAGTAGGCCAGGGAGCAGGGTATCTCCAAGAGGGCCTTAAGGCTCTCCTTTAAATCTATGTCAAAGTCCTTGTCAAGCGGGACGGTGACCCTCGGTCTTCCCATAACCTCCGCAGAGATCTCATACATGGGGAAGGTGGGAACAGGGACGTAGACACCCCCTTCATCGCCGATAACTGCGGAGATGTAGTATATGAGCTCGTCCGAACCGTTCCCTAAGACCACGTTCTCCGGGCTAACTCCGAAGAAGTCCGCTACAGCCTCCTTCAGCCTTGATGCTGTGGGGTCGGGATACCTCTCAAAGGGGATCTTTGAAACCTCCTCGGCTATACGCTTCCTGAGATAGTCCGGCACCTGATAAGGTAACTCGTTGGAGGAGAGGCGGACCTTAGCCTCAGAGGTTTCCGTCTTGTAAGGCCTGAGCTTCCTTATTCTGTCCGGGATCATTAAATCAGGCCTGCTCCTGCTGGACCTCCTCTCTCTCCTCCTTTTCCTCTTTCTCCTCTTCCTCCAGCTTCCTGAGGTACATCTCCAGCTCAGCTACGGTGGACTCCTGGAGCTTATCCTCAAGTATGCCCTTTATCAACCTGTTAAGCTTTTTATCATCTCCCATGGCTATCCCGTTTAGTATGAGATACAGCCTTTTGGGTAAGGAGAGGGAAACCCTCTTATACCTGGGTCCTCCTCTTCTTCTTCCTTTTCTTGCCATAATTTCACCTCCGTAAAGTCTTTCTGATTAAATTTTAATCCCTGATTTAGATTCTTTCAAATTTTTTATTGAACTCTATGGCGTGTTCTATCGTTTATGCTCCCTATATACTCCACCTTCGGAATGAACTCCTCCTTTATCCTTTGTCTTTAATTATGAGTTTAGATGTTTCATAACGTGCCACATGTCCTTGTCTCCTCTCCCCGAGAGGTTAACCACCACTATACCTTCTTTTCCCAGCTCCTTCGCTACCTCAACAGCCTTTATTACCGCGTGAGCGGACTCAAGAGCTGGGATTATACCTTCTGTCCTTGAAAGGAGTTTGAAACCCTCCAGGGCCTCCTCGTCGGTGGCTGTCAGGTACTCGGCCCTCCCGGACTCCTTCAGGTAGGCGTGTTCGGGGCCGACCCCGGGGTAGTCAAGGCCTGCGGATATGGAGTGGGTTGTCAGTATCTGACCTTCCTCGTCCTGAAGGAAGTAGCTCTTCATACCGTGTAGGATCCCGACCTCACCCGCGTTCAGAGAGGCGGCGTGCTTCCCTGTGTTTATACCTAAGCCTTCAGCCTCAACGCCTATGAGCCTGACCTCCTTATCCCCTATGAACGGGTAGAAGATCCCTATGGCGTTTGAACCACCGCCCACACAGGCGACTATCGCGTCAGGAAGCCTCCCTTCCTTCTCAAGGATCTGCTCCCTCGTCTCCCTCCCTATTACGCTCTGGAAGTCTCTGACTATCATGGGGAACGGGTGCGGTCCAACCACGGAGCCTATGACGTAGTGGGTGGTCTCCACGTTCGTGACCCAGTCCCTCAGGGCTTCGTTTATGGCGTCCTTCAGGGTCCTGCTCCCGCTTCTTACAACCCTTACCTCAGCTCCCAGGAGCTCCATCCTG
>JAJRQX010000211.1 GCA_024280065.1 Aquificota bacterium | reverse complement strand
GCGTTCACCTTCTTTCCGAACTTAAGCAGAAAGGGGACCCCGCTTATGCCGGAGAGCAGGACCACATCTCCCGCCTGTTTTGCCATGTCCGTCCCCTGGGCTACTGCGAAGGAGAGATCAGCCTGGGCGAGGGCGGGAGCATCGTTTATCCCGTCCCCTACCATGCCGACACTGTACCCCTTCCTCTGAAGCTCTTCCACCTTCGCCTTCTTACCTTCCGGGAGGACCTCGGCCACAAAGTCGTCAAACCCGAGGGCTTCCGCCACCCTCTCGGTTACCTCCCTTCTGTCTCCCGAGAGGAGTAGTGTCCTTATACCGAGGGCTTTCACCTCCCTGATGACCTCCTTTGCCTCATCCCTGATCCTGTCCCTGAGGTAAAAGGTGGCGAGAACCTGGTCCCCCTTCTTCAGGACCACCTCTTTGAACTCGGAGTCGGAAGACCCGGACTCGCCTATGAAGTATTCCCCGCACCTTACACCCACACCCCTCATCTCCTGGCAGTTTGAAAGATCAACCTCAACAGCACCCCTTCTCTTGGCGAACTCTCTTATCGCCTTGGCTACCGGATGGTTTGAACCCTTCTCCATGGTCAGGGCAACGCTGAGCGCTTCCTCATCTTTAAGATCCGCCTTAACCACCTCAAACTTCCCCTCGGTCACTGTCCCAGTCTTGTCAAAAACCATCAGGTTCACCTTGGGGATCACCTCAAAGACGGAGGGTTTCTTGACCAGTATGCCCATCCTCAGGGTCCTGGACATGCCGACCGCTATCGCCAAGGGCGTCGCTATACCGAGGGCACAGGGACAGGATACGACCAGGACAGCGAGGGAGAACTGGACCGCCCTCTCCAAATCGCCTGTCAGCTTCAGCCACAGTATAAAGGTCAGGACCGCTATTAAAACAACCGCCTGAACGAAATAGTGGGAGACCCTGTCCACAACCCTCTGGATCCTGGGCTTCTCGGAGAGGGCAGCATCCACAAGCCTGCTCACCTTTGAAAGGTATGAGTCCTCAAAGATAGTTTCCGCACGGACCTCTATGTAGCCGTCCTCAACTACGGAACCGCTTACCACCCTGTTTCCTGTCTCCTTACGTACGGGCTCAGGCTCTCCCGTCAGCACCGCTTCGCTTACGAGGGCGGAACCCTTAACCACAACCCCATCAAGCAGTATCATGTCTCCCGCCCTGCAGAGGAATACCTCTCCCTTCCTTACCTCCCTCACGGACTTTCTAACCTCGTTCCCTCCTTCAAGGACGGTAACCTCCGAGTGCTGGATGCCTATGAGCTTCTTTAAAAGCTCCGTAGCCTTACTCCTCGCCCTCTCCTCTATAAGTCTTCCACCTCTCACGAAGGTTATCAGGAGGGCGTTCGTCTCAAAGAAGGGAGACCCGGGTATTACCCCAGTAAGGGTCAGGAGGCTGTAAAGGTAGGCACCCGTGGTTCCGAGTGCTACAAGGACGTCCATGTTCGCAACACCGTTTCTCAGGGAGTTGTAGGCCCCTTTGTAGAAGGCCCATCCCCCTATTACCTGAACCAAGGTTGAAAGTATGAGCTGGGCGTACACACCGTAGGGGACATCAAGGAATATCAGCACGAGTATGAGCAGAGAGCACACCCCTGAGAGTATGAGCACGCGAACATCACGTCCTCTCTCCTCCTCAACAACCCTGTAACCCAGAGTCTCTATGGTCCTTACTATCTCCTCTCTGGATATCCTCCCTTCGTCGTAGTCAACCCAGACCCTCCCCAGCTCAAAGGAGACCCTAACGTCCCTGACCCCTTCTTTCTTCTTCAGAGTTATGGTGATCGTCCTCGCACAGTTCACACATGACATCCCCTCTACTTTCAACGTCTCCTTCATAAGGTTTACCTTATGACCACATGGGTGTTAATACAAGAGTATTATTTCACGTTAATTTTAAGATCTCCTCCACCATGTAGTCCCTGTTCTCCTTGGTAAGCTCTATTAGGACCGCGCCGGGAAGCCTTCTGACTTCCGCAACGAGCGGGTGGACGTCCCTTATCGGTATTGTTGCTATCACCTTCAGCTTGGGGTTGTAAACTATCTTCCTCACGAGTTCCCTGAAAGGCTTTGAAAAAAGTTCCATCTTTCCTATCTCATCTATGATTATGACCCTGTCTTTCTCCCTTAAGGCTTTCTCAAGGATCGGGAGGGCGAGGTCCTCAAAGTATTTTACATTTACACCGTAAGAACCCACGAGATATCTTGAGGTGAAAGTCCTGCTCGCAAAGGTCTTCCTCTTCCCCTCCGTGGTAACTATACGGAAACCCCTTCTCTTGCCCGTCTCCCTGTCCCTCACCTCCTCCGTCCAAAACCCTATGGCTCTGTCCCCCAGTCTCTCAACTATCCTCCTTATGAGCGTTGTCTTTCCTATACCAGGAGGTCCTGTTATGAGGACCTTCAAGGGTCCCTCCTTATGGCTGTGAAGACCTCCTCCGCCTGGGACCTGGTCCTGTCAAGGTCTCCGGAGTTGTCTATAACAAAGTCAGCAAACCTGACCTTCTCCTCGGGAGGCATCTGCCTCTTCCATCTTCTTTCAAAGTCCTCCTCGGACATGCCTTTCTTCAGGGCCCTCTCCTTACACACCTCGTAAGGTGCGTAAACTACAACTGTCCTGTCGTAGTTCCTATAGGTTCCCTTCTCTATCAGAAGGGATGCCTCAACGAAGACTATTGAGTCTTCCGGAAGCTCAGAGTATATCCTCTCAAGTTCCTTATACAAGGCGGTGTGGGTTATCTTCTCAAGTTCTGAGAGCTT
>JAJRQX010000210.1 GCA_024280065.1 Aquificota bacterium | reverse complement strand
GTGGAGATGGTGATGCCTGGTGACAATGTTGAGATAGAGGTTGAGCTGATAGCTCCTGTGGCTATGGAGGAGGGGCTTAGGTTTGCGATAAGGGAGGGTGGGAGGACTGTTGGAGCCGGTGTGGTTACCAAAATACTTGACTGAGGTAAAGGGACATGGAGCAGGAGAGGATACGGATAAAGCTAAGGGCTTACGATCACAGGGTTCTGGACGAATCGGTCAAGAAGATAATAGAAACTGTCAAGAGGACAGGAGGTGTTATAAAGGGACCCATACCGTTGCCTACGAGGATAAGGAAGTGGTGTGTCCTCAGATCTCCCCACAAGTTTGACCAGTCAAGGGAACACTTTGAGATAAGGGAGCACTCCCGCATACTTGACATAACAAGGGTGACACCTCAGACCATAGAGGCTCTTATGGAGATAAACCTTCCTGCTGGTGTTGACGTGGAAGTCAAAATGAGAGGTTAGAGCCATGCCTATGGGAATGATAGGTATTAAAAGGGGAATGACTCGTGTCTTTACCAAGGACGGCACAGCGATACCCGTAACAGTCATAGAGTTTCCCGAGAACTACATAGTTCAGATAAAAACCGAAGACAGGGACGGCTACAGGGCGGTTCAGGTGGGAGCGGTCTTGGCTAAGGAGAAGCACCTCACAAAACCTATGATAAACCATTTCAAAAAACACGGTACGCCCCTTCTTAGATATCTCAAGGAGTTCAGGGTGGATAGCCTTGAGGGGCTTGAGGAGGGCAAGGAGCTAAAGCCCGAGGAAGTCTTCAAACCCGGGGACCTCGTGGATGTTGTAGGGACTTCTAAGGGAAGAGGTTTTTCGGGTGTCATGAAGAGGTGGGATTTCGCAGGCTTTCCTAGGTCCCACGGGCACAGGTATCACAGGGCGGTCGGTGCTATAGGTAACAGGACGGACCCTGGAAGGGTCTGGAAGGGAAAGAAAATGCCAGGCCACTACGGTGCTGAGACCGTAAGGGTTCAGGCTCTCCTCGTTGTGGACGTCCTGCCGGAGGAGAAGGCCATACTGGTTAAAGGCTCTGTTCCCGGACACACGAAGGGTATCCTTTATGTGGAACACTCCAAGATAGCTAACAGGAAGAAGCAGCAGCTAAAACTCAAGAGGTTAATGCCCCTGGTTGAGAACCTGCTAAAAGTAGGTGAAGAGTCATGAAGATAGGTGATGTTGAGGTAAAGGATGAGGTCTTCAACGTAAAGGTAAAGAAGCATGTCCTCTGGGAAGTTGTCAGGTGGCAGCTTGCCTCAAGGAGGCAGGGGACCCACTCCACAAAGACAAGAGGTGAGGTTGCTTACAGCGGTAGAAAGATCCTCCCCCAGAAGGGGACAGGACACGCCCGCCACGGCGACAGGGGAGCGAACATATTCGTAGGTGGAGGTGTAGCCCACGGGCCGAAGCCGAGGGATTACTGGTATCCCCTTCCTAAGAAGGTGAGGAAGCTTGGCCTGAAGATGGCCCTCTCCGCAAGGGCTCAGGAGAACAACATAATCTTCGTAGATTCGGTGGACATAGGTAATGTTCCTAAGACAAAGAAGGCTCTTGAGTTCCTGAAGAACCTTGGCATAGAGAGTCTGAAAGTTCTCATTGTGCTGCCCCAGAAGGATGAGGTGATCTACAAGTCCTTCAGGAACCTCCCAAACGTGAAGGTTCTCAGCGTTGAAGGCCTCAACGTCTACGACATTCTCTGGAGCGACAAGCTCGTCATCCACAAAGACGCTCTTGAAGGGATCTACAGGAGGGTGGGAGCATGAGTCAGAGAAGACCCTACGAGATAATCATAAGGCCCGTAATAACTGAGAAGTCAAACAGGCTAATGGAAGATTACAACAAGTATACCTTTGAGGTTGCACTTGATGCTTCAAAGCCGGAGATAAAGAGAGCTGTTGAGGAGCTTTTCGGCGTTAAGGTAAAGAAGGTGAACACCATGATAGTGAAGCCGAAGAAAAAGAGGGTTCTCGGTAAGTTCAGGCAGTACGGAAGAACCAAGAAGTGGAAGAAGGCTATAGTTACTCTAGAACCGGGCCAGAAGATAGATCTCCTCAGCTTTGCGGAGTGAGGTAGGGAGAGATGGGTGTCAGAAAGCTGAAGCCGGTTACAAACGGAACGAGGCATGCGGTCCTGTACGATTTTTCGGAGATAACCAAGTCAGAGCCTGAGAAGTCTCTTGTGATATGGTGGCACAGGGCTAAGGGCAGGTCACGTCAGCAGGGCAAGATCACCGCCCGCCACAGGGGTGGAGGACACAAGAAGCTATACAGGATAATAGACTTTAAGAGGGACAAGAGCTTGGTTCCTGCTAAGGTCGCAGCCATAGAATACGATCCTTTCAGGACAGCGAGGATAGCTCTCCTTCATTATGCGGACGGAGAGAAGAGATACATAATATGGCCCGAGGGTCTCAAGGTTGGAGACACGGTGATGTCCATAAGCTATGAAGACGCCATGGCGGGTAAGCCCCTACCCGAAATAAAGCCGGGCAACGCCATGCCCCTTAAGTTCATACCCGTGGGAACCGTAATACACAATATAGAGCTTACTCCCGGAAAGGGCGGACAGCTGGTTAGGGCTGCCGGGACATCCGCCCAGATAGTCGGCAGGTCTGGAAACTACGTTCAGGTCAAGCTGCCTTCTGG
>JAJRQX010000209.1 GCA_024280065.1 Aquificota bacterium | reverse complement strand
TGACCGTTCCCTTCTTTGAGAGAGCTGACCCGGTTACGGGTGAACTGATCAACCCCCAAGCTGGGGCACCCTTCTTCTTAGCTACCGCGGCCACCACCATGGACTACGAGGTGGAAATGGTAATAACCTCAGAAGCAGGGTTCTTACTCATGAAGGACAACGCCAAGAAGGTAAAGGTCAGACCGGGCGTGGACCAGACCGTTTACGACTTTATAAAGATGGCGAAGGAAGCTGGCGTGAAGATATACCTTTGTGTCCCCTCCCTGGATCTTACCGACGTTTACAAGAAGGAGGACGTGAACCAGGAGATCTGTGACGGGATAATCGGTGGTGCGGCCTTCCTAGACAAGCTGATGAGCGGAGAGTACGCAGTCATCACCCTGTAAGGGTCTTATGGTTATAAGCATATTTTTATATCCCTATAAAGAAATTTTTTTGTTCTCCAGGTCTGAAGGGACTAAGTTAGTTTAGAGGTAATCCTCTAAGGAGGTTAGGCTATGGACGGACACCCTTACGGATACAACATACCTATATCTGAGAAGACCAAGGAGGTCCCCTGGGAGGAGAAGGTAAGGATCTTTGAGGAGATAAAATCCGACTTCCGCTTCAAAGAATATCTCTTCGGTTGCCTGAACTGTGGAGTCTGTACAGCTTCATGTCCTTCCAATAGATTCTTTGACTACTCTCCGAGGGAGATAGTCCAGAGGTTCCTTGAAGAGGACGTGGAAGTTATCTACGACATGATGCACGAATATATCTGGGCATGCTCCCAGTGTTTCACCTGCTGGATCAGGTGCCCATTCGTAAACAATCCCGGGGGACTGGTCATCATAATGCGTGAGGTTGCTGTCAGGAACGCCTTTGAGGCTACCAAGGATCTCCTAAAGCCCTACGGAAGGGTCCTTCTTAAAGTGATGACTACCGGAAACCAGCTCTCCGCGGACATGCTCCAGCCTGATTTCTTCCCCGATTGGGGTCCCAAGATGCAGGACAACATGGAGAACCTGCGAGCCAAGAGGATGGCTATACCCTTTGATGTCGGAAAATCTGTCAAGACAGCCTGGGAGGTCTCTCTTGAAACGGCTATAGAGATGTACACCATCTGGAGGGAAACCGGAATATTTGAGATGCTTGAGAAGTTAGACCCAAACCTCTATAACGTCATCATGGATATCGTTGAGGAAAACGAGGAGAGGTGGGAGGAGCTTATGGAGGAGGAAGAGGAGGAGTGAGCTAATGAGAGGGGTTGGTGCCCCGAAACAAAATCTGAGGAGGTGAAGTCATGGGACATGGCAAGAGCCCTTATCTGAGATATCCTGAGAAAGAACCTTTTCCTATCCTCAACAGGAACTCTCACTATGACCACCTCTTTGAGGAGATGTACGAGCTTGAGGAGAAGGGAGAGATCCTCGTCTTCAGGATAACCGAGGAGAACCAGCCTGTTGAGGTCTTTACGAGAACTGGAAGGATAAAGCTCATACCGACCAACAAACTCTGGCACCACAAGTCCTGCGGACAATGCGGGAACATACCCGGATACCCCGCATCACTCTTCTGGTTAATGAACAAGTTCGGACTTGACTACCTAAACGAACCCCACCAGACATCCTGTACAGCTTGGAACTACCACGGCTCAGGAACATCTAACCCTGTAGCTCTGGCTGCGGTCTGGCTCAGAAACATGCACCAGGCTTGGAAGACAGGCTACTACCCGCTTATACACTGCGGAACCTCCTTCGGTTCTTACAAGGAAACGAGGGAACAGCTTATCTTCAACAAGGAGCTGAGGGACGCTGTCAAGCCCATACTGAAGAAGCTCGGAAGACTTACAGAAGACGGAAGGATAGTCATACCACAGGAGATAGTCCACTACTCCGAATGGGTCCACGCTATGAGATACAGGATAAAGGAGCTTTATGAAAAGGAAGGAAAGGCGAAGGGTATAGACGTCTCCAACGTAAGGGTGGCCATCCACAACGCCTGCCACACCTACAAGATGATAGCGGACGACTACCCGTACGACCCTGAGGTCTACAACGGTCAGAGACCAGCAGCCTCCACCGCGGTTATGAAGGCCCTCGGAGCCCAAGTGGTGGACTACTCCACATGGTATGACTGCTGCGGGTTCGGTTTCAGGCACATACTCACCGAGAGAGAGTTCACAAGGTCCTTCGCTATCCAGAGGAAGCTTAAGGTCATAGCTGAGGAGGTTAAGGCGGACGTCCTGATCACCCACGACACGGGTTGCACCACCACCTTTGAGAAGAACCAGTGGATAGGTAAAGCCCACGGTATGTATCACCCGATAGCGGTCATGTCCGACGTGATGTTCGCAGCCCTTGCCTGTGGGGCTCATCCCTTCAAGGTAGTCCAGCTCTACTGGAACTGCTCCAACTACGAGCCTCTCCTTGAGAAGATGGGCATAACCAACTGGAAGGAGCTCAGGAAGGAATGGGAAGACACGGTCAAGTACATAGCTGAGCTTGAAAAGCAAGGTAAGTACGATGAACTGATGGAATTCTTCAAGGAGTATGACCTCTACGAACCTTACAGCAAGACCTCAGACGGCTTCAGGAGGAGAAGGTCCGCCACCGCGGACATGCCACTGTTTAAGTCCTGAGGATTTTCCGGGGGCACTCCCGCCCCCTTATCTATAACTCTTGACGGAAGGAGGTCAGGAGATGGCAAAGAGCGTCCTTGTGATCGGAGGCGGACCCGCGGGACTCGCCGCAGCGAGAACCCTCGGTAAGCTCGGTATCCACACGATCCTCATTGAGAAGGAGCAGAAGCTCGGTGGTCGTCCTATCCTTGAGGACTACCACACCCTGATACCCAGAAAGATGACACCCCAGCAAGTCATAGGACCTTTCATTGATGAGGTCCAGAACCTCCCGACCGTTGATGTGAAGCTGGGGACTGAGCTGGAGTCCTGTGAGGGAGAAGCACCCAACTTCAAGGTCAGGCTTTCAAACGGTGAGGAACATGAGGTGGGGGCCATAGTGGTGGCGACCGGCTTCCAGCACTTTGACGCAAGGAGGAAGGGTGAGCTCGGATACGGGATCTACCCGGACGTGATCACCAACCTTGAACTTGAACAGATGTTCTCAAGAGAAGGGAAGCTCTACAGACCTTCTAACGGAGAGGTTCCCAAGAGGGTCGCGTTTGTCTTCTGCGTGGGATCAAGAGACAGACAGCTCGGTGTTACCAACGTTCACTGCTGCAGATACGGGTGTGCCCTCTCAGGTCTCCAGGGGTCCGAGATAAGGGAGAAGTATCCTGATGTTGACGTCTTCTGTTACTACATGGATGTGAGGACCTATGGAACATGGGAGTATCCCTTCTACTGGGCTCCTCAGGAGAAGTACGGTGTCAGGTATGTGAGGGGAAGGATAGCGGAGATAACCTACAACCCGGCGGACGGAAGGCTCAGAGTCAAGCACGAGGATACCATAGTCCAGAGACCCGCGGAGGTCCCGATGGACCTTGTCGTCCTGGTTCTCGGTATGGAACCTTCTGAAGGAACGAAGAAGGTGGCCAAGATCCTCGGCCTCGCCCAAGACCCTGACAGCCAGTTCCTCGTTCCCTCGGAGGAGTCCGGTTCCAACATAATCTCCAACAGACCCGGAATCTTCATAGCCGGAGCGTGTAAGGGACCGATAGACATAGAGTCCTCCCTCGCAGAGGGAGAGGCTGCAGGGGCTGAGGCTGCTACATTCATAGGAGCCAAGGTATCCGCATGAGCGAGAAAAGGAAGGACCAAGGCTTCAAGCCCACGACCCTTGACGACGCACTCATAAGGGATTACCTCGTCAAGATACTGAGCGAGGGAGAGGAATTCATCCAAGAGTTCTACAACGACCTTCTTGAGAAGTCCCTCTTCTTCCAGCATACACTTTCCAGGGACAGGTTACCCTCGCTCACGGAGGAGGAGATAAGCTCCGTTCTTGAGAAGATATTCGCATCAAGGAGGAAACGCAAGAAGATCATAGAGGAGACGGGAGTTGATAGGATCAGGAAGGCCATAAGCGATCTCCTGTACGGGGACGAGAAAGGAGGCTTCTTAGGTATAGGCAGAAAGAAGGGGGAGAGGTCTTGGGAGGAAAAAGTTGAGGGCTTTGTAAGGGAGATAAGGGGTGTTGACAGAAAGGCTGCCAGGGATATAGCCTCAGAGTTTCTCCACTTTACCTTCCCCGATAGGTACATCCTCTGGACCAGCTGGGTGTGGGACCCGGAGACGGAGACGGGAGCGATAGTCTTCCTGAAGGAGGAACCGCCAACGGGCGGAAGGGGAAGGCGGATGTACGGTGAGACCTACGAACAGTTCAAGCAGGTATACGAGCAGATAGCGGAGAAGCTCTCCGAGTTCGGGATAAAGGTGAAGGGATACCTCTTCGTGGACATATTCCTTGCGATGATATACGCCACCTACGTGGACTACATGACCCTATCAACAATGCACAGTGCAAAAGGTTTCTTCCCGCCCGCCAGCGTTATGGCGAGGAGGCTTTTGGGGGTCCACGCCCCCGTCCAATACACCTGAAGGAGGTGTGAGAGATGGCCATTCACGAGCGGAGCTTGGTGGAGCCCGAAAGGATCTTGAGAAAAGAACGCCTTGTTATAGACGGAGTGGACGTATCAGGAGACTGGAACCTGATAATACTCCCGAGGACCATAGAGGACTACGACCTTTCCTTCTACGATGAGGTCATAGCCCAGCCAGAGGGTAAGACCATAGTCAACTGCTACCAGTGTTCTTACTGCACAGCTTCCTGCCCGGTTCACAACTACTGGGACGAGAGGTACAATCCGAGACACTTCATATACCTTGCGAGGCTCGGACTCATAGACGAGCTCCAAAAACGTGCGGACGTCATGTGGAGGTGCGTATCCTGCCACAAATGCACCCACAGGTGCCCGAAAGGTGTCCTCGTTGAAGAGGTTTTAAAAGCTATACTCAGGGTGATGGCTAAGAGAGGACTAATAGAGGAGTACCCTTCCAAGAAGTTTGACAAGTTCTTCATGGACACCGTTTACGAGTATGGGAGAATAGAGGACGGAGAACTCCTTTTCGGCTGGATAGAGAAACAGGGCTACAAGGTCGTTAAGGACCCCATACTCAAGAAGCCCATACCCTTCATGGGTGGGGTTCCCGAGTGGCTCAAACAACTAGCCGCAAAGCCCATAAAGAATATGAACATAGGCTTCCTGCTCCTTAACGCCAAGCACATGCTCTTCCACCCGAGGACCAAGAACTGGAACAGGTTCAAGCAGGTCCTAAGGAAGGTAATGGAGGAGGAGGGGGTCTTTACACACTGATCAAGGAGGTGAGTGAGATGGCTATAGCTCTTCAACTTAGAAAACCCCCCATGGGCGGTATAGGAAAGAGGGTGGCTTACTATCCCGGATGCTCCTTAGAGGGTGCAGCGAGGGCTTATGACGTTTCCACGAGGATAGTGGCCAAAGAGCTCGGTCTTGAGCTTGACTACCTTGAGGACTACAACTGCTGCGGTGCCATGGAAACGAAGAACGTTACATTCTGGGGAACTATGCTCCTTAATGCCCGTAACATGTCCCTAGCCAGAAAACAGGGCCACAGCGTCATAGTAGCTCCCTGTAACGGGTGCTCCTTCTCACTACAGAGGGCGGAATACTTCCTTGAGACGGACAAGAAGGTCTTTGAGAGGGTAAACGAGCTGCTTAAAGAGGGAGGTGTTGACCCTCTTGACGAGATACCCCACACCTACCACATACTTGAGTGGTTCTACCACGAGGCCGGACCCGAGAGGGTAAAAGAGAGAACTAAGAAGCCCCTCAAAGGTCTTAAGGTAGCAAACTACTACGGATGCCTCTACACCAGACCCCACTTCTATGCAAGGACCTATTCCCACACGGGAGGTCAGGACGAGGAGGCGAGACCCAGAAAGAGGGACACCGCGGACGACGACGAGCATCCCTACTACATGGAAGCCCTCCTTGAGGCTGCGGGAGCTACAAGTGTTGAGTTTGAACCTATGCATACCCAGTGCTGTGGAGGGCCTCACTCCCTTTCAGACGAGCAGGTCTCTGAAAAGTTCGTTATGATGATCCTCCAAACCGCCAAGAGGAACGGGGCGGACATAATAGCTACCGAGTGTCCCCTTTGCCACGCTTCCTTAGAGATGTACCGCCACAGGCTCATGATGAAGGGTGTTCCGGATGTTGACGTTCCCGCGGCATACTTCACCCAGCTCCTTGGTATAGCCTTCGGCTACAGCGCGGGAGATGTGAAACTCAAGGACAACCTCTCCGACCCAATACCCGTTCTCAGGAGACTCGGCCTCGTGTGAGGTGGGTCCCGTGGACCGTGAGATAAAGGTGGTCATCCTTATGACGAGCGGTCCCAAAACCCCCTGGCGGTGTGCCTCCCCCTTCTACATAGCTGCCCTCATGGCCGCAAACGATGCGGACGTGGAGATGTTCTTCAACATGGACGGGACGAACCTGATCCGCAAAGGTATAGCGGAGAAGATATGCCCCTCCGTTGACGGGAACTGCTTCCCCCAGAACGGACATAAGCCCAAAACCGTTTATGACTTCATGAAAGACGCCAAACTCGCAGGGGTCAAGTTTTACTCCTGCAAACAGGCTATAGACTCTATGGGTTTAACTGAGGAGGACCTTATACCTGAGCTGGACGGGATAGTTCCTGCGAGCGAGTTTGCCATAAGGGCGATGGAGGCGGACAAACTCATAGTCTTCTGATAGAATATTCAAAAATCCAATAAACGGGAGGTGCAAAATGGCTGAGATCAACGGGTGTCAGGTTCCCGAAGACCTCTTGTACCACGTGGACCCTGAGGCCAACGCTTTCACGTGGGCGAGGGATAACGGTGACGGGACCTTCACCGTCGGACTTACCTCTATAGCCGCTGCCATGGCCGGGAGGCTTGTAGCTTACACACCCAAGAAGGTAGGTAAGGTCGTAAAGAAGGGTAAGAGCGTTGCGACAATAGAGAGCGGTAAGTGGGTGGGACCAGTTCCAGCACCTTTTGAAGGTGAGATAGTGGAAGTGAATGAGGCCCTAAAGGCTAATCCCGGTCTCGTGAACGACGACCCCTATGGACAGGGCTGGATAGTCAAGCTGAAGCCCACCAACATGGACGAGGTGAACCAGCTCCTAAAGGGACCTGAGGCTGTTGAGGCTCTGAGAAAGGTCGCTGAGGAGAAGGGGGTAAAGTGCGGCTGACCCCGCACCGCCCCCTTTAGGATTTACCATGTTAGACATAGACATTGAGATAAAGGAAAGCCTTTTTGATAAACTCAGGGAAGGTCTTGAAATAAGGCTCAAAAACTTCGGTAAGAAGGTCTACTTCCACAGCCCGGGCTTCAAACACTACGAGGTTGAAGACTTCCACCTTAAAGGCCCCGTGAGGTTCGTGGACATATCCATAACTGGTAAAAGGTGCGAGCTCATGTGTGACCACTGTGCCAGCAAGATCCTCTGGCACATGATACCTGCAGAGACGCCGGATAGACTCTGGAAGGTCTGTGAGGACTTAAGATCGCAGGGAGTAACCGGTATCCTGATCTCGGGAGGCTCAAACAGGGACGGCATCGTAGAGCTTCATCCCTTCCTGAACACTATGAGGCGTGTTAGGGAAGAGCTCGGTATGATCGTTACATGCCATGTTGGCCTCGTGGACAGGGGCCTGGCGGAGGGTCTAAGAGAAGCGGGTGTTGACGCGGTTCTCCTTGACATAATAGGTGACGATGAGACCATAGCCCGGGTTTACAAGCTACCCCACAGGAGCGTAAGAGATTACTACGACTCCCTCAAAAACCTTAAGGAAGCGGGTCTCAGGATAGTCCCTCATGTCATAATAGGCCTTCACTACGGGAAGATAAAGGGAGAGTTCAGAGCCCTTGATATGATAGCGGACCACGACCCGGACGCCCTGGTTCTGGTTGTAGTCATGCCCTACTACGGTAAAGCTAACTTCCAGCTCCTCCCCCCACCCAAGCCAGAGGAGGGGGCAGAGGTAGTCCTCTACGCGAGGAAACTCATGCCTTCCGTTCCTATAATGATAGGCTGTGCGAGGCCTGCAGGTCCAGACAGAGTCAAGTTTGACGTATACTCCCTCCTCGCGGGAGTGAACGGTATAGCCTTCCCCGCTGAGGGTGTGGTCACCTACTCAAAGGAGATAGGCCTTGAACCCGTTCTGTCTCCGAGCTGCTGTTCAACTGTGTTCATGATCCAGGCGGGCGTTATAGAACCGTGATATACTTATCTCCCATGGAACACCTGCTGAAGACAGACCCCGAGGTCTTTGAGGTTATAGTTAAGGAGTATGAGAGGCAGTTCTACCACCTTGAGCTTATAGCCTCTGAAAACTTCACTTCCTTAGCGGTCCTTGAAGCTACAGGAACAGTACTCACCAACAAGTATGCGGAGGGTCTCCCCGGAAAGAGGTATTACGGAGGCTGTGAGTTCGTGGACGTAGCGGAAACCCTGGCCATAGAGAGGGCGAAGAAGCTCTTCGGGGCTGAACACGCAAACGTCCAGCCCCACTCAGGCTCCCAGGCGAACATGGCGGTTTACATGGCGGTCCTGAAGCCCGGAGACACCATAATGGGCATGAGCCTGGCCCACGGAGGACACCTCACGCACGGATCACCCGTGAACTTCTCGGGGAAGATATACAAAGTGGTCCAGTACGGTGTTAACCCAAAGACGGAGCTTATAGACTATGACCAGATGTATAAGGTAGCCAAGGAACACAGGCCGAAGATCATAGTAGGCGGAGCCTCTGCCTACCCGAGGACCTTTGACTGGGCCAGGATGAGGGAGATAGCGGATGAGGTGGGTGCGTACCTCATGGTGGACATGGCTCACTACGCAGGTCTCATAGCCGCAGGAGAATATCCCAACCCTGTCCCCTACGCCCACTTCGTAACCTCAACCACCCACAAGACGCTGCGGGGACCGAGGAGTGGTTTCATCCTCTGCAAGGCGGAGTTTGCCAAGGTTATAGACAAGTCCGTATTCCCAGGTATACAGGGCGGACCCCTCATGCATGTCATAGCCGCTAAGGCTGTGGCCTTTAAGGAAGCCATGACCGAGGAGTTCAGGACATACGCCCGTCAGGTCATAAAGAACGCCAGAGTTATGGCGGAAGAGCTGATGAGGGAGGGATTCAAGGTCGTAACGGGAGGAACGGACTCCCACATAGTTCTTGTTGACCTCAGGAACATGAACATGACGGGCAAGCAGGCGGAGGACGCCCTCGGAAGGGCTAACATAACTGTGAACAAGAACGCGGTCCCTTTTGACCCCCTACCGCCTACCAAGACAAGCGGTATAAGGATAGGTACCGCCGCAATAACCACGAGGGGCATGAAGGAGGAAGAGGTGAAGAGGATAGCCAAGCTCATCTCTAAAGTCCTGAAGAACCTTGACGATGATAGGATTATAAAGAGCGTCAGGGAGGAGGTAAGGGAGCTCTGTGAACAGTTTCCCCTCTACCCTGAGCTGAGGGAGATGATAGATGAGCTTCGTAATCGCCAAACAGCCGATCTTTGACAGGGAGGGGAGCCTATTCGGATACGAGGTATACCTCAGAAGGAGTGACAGCCTTGACCGCTACCCCGAGGACGTCTCTTACAACAAGGCAACGTTCATAGTGGCGGAGCTTATAGGTGAGATAGGCATAGACAGGATATCCGCGGGAAAGCCCATCTTCATGAACGTGACCTTAGACTCCGTCCTGAACAAGGTTCTTGATATACTTCCCCTTAAGAGGATGGTCTTTCAGGTGATGCACGCCCGGGCTGAGATCGGACAGAGCATATACCAGAACGCCCTGAGGAGGATAGACGAGCTGAAGGAGAAAGGAAGCACCTTCTCAATAAAGGAAGAGTTTTACTCATCCAAGTATGTGGACCTCTTAAACAGAGCCTCCATAGTTGAGTTCAGTGTCTCCTCGGTGGACGAGAACAAGGCGAGCGCAGTCAGAAGGAACGGTAAGAAGGTCATGATAACCAAGGTGGAAACTGAGGATGACTACGCAAAGGTGAAGCACATGGGAGACCTCTTTTCCGGGAACCTGCTCGGACCTCCCGCTGTTGTGAAGGAGTTTGAGATAGCACCCTTCCTGAAGTCAACCCTCATGAGGATGATAGGAGCCTTGAACACAGCCCAGAGCATAAAGGACTTCGCCCAGATAATAGCGAGCGATGTGGGAATGAGCGCAAAGCTCCTTAGGTTCGTTAACTCCGCCTACTTTGCAAAGAGAAAGGACATAAAGGACATAGTTCAGGCCTGCGCATACCTCGGCATGGAGAACCTCAAGAGGTTCACTCTCCTGGTCGCTACCAACGACTACGCAGCCGTTGAGAACCCGGAGCTCTGGAAGAGGTCCCTCGTGAGGGCGATAATTGCCGAGGAGATAGCTAAGAGGGTCAACCCTAAGCTCACCAACGAAGCGTATCTCGTAGGTCTATTCTCACTCATAGACCAGATCCTGGGTGTGGACAAGGTCCAGTTCCTTAGAGAGGTGAACGTGGACCGGGATATAATAGACGCCTTCACAGGCAAAAACACGGAGCTCCTTGAGATACTTCAGGACGTTATAAGGCTTGAAGAGGCCCTTCAGGAGGGTGGAGACAAGCTGACGGACCTCGTGAACACCCTCTCCAACAAATTCAGGATGCAGCCCTTTGACCTGAAGAACAAGCTCTTAGAAGCCCAGGAGAAAGCGGAGGAGATGCTCAAGATTTAGGAGCTCCCGTCTCCTTCTCGTAAGGCCAGGCTATTATACCCCCTGCGAGGTTGTAAGCCTCATAACCCATGTGTCTGAGGAAGTATGTTGCGAATGCGCTCCTCTCACCGCTTCTGCAGTAGACTATGTATTTCTTGTCCTTGGGGAGGTCCTTGTATCTGAACCTCAGCTCGTCAAGGGGTATGAACTCGGAGTTGGGTATCCTCACCTGAAAGTGCTCGGGAGGTGTTCTGACATCAAGAAGGACCACCGAGTCTTTATCTTCATCAAGCATCTTCTTAGCTTCCTCAGGTGTTACCTCTGGCACACTGAACATCGTCCTCCTCCATAGCGTACTTTACAGAAACGACCCTGTTGTTGGAGTCCACGTAAACGAGGGTTGGTCTGTAGTTCTGGAGCTCCTCCTCTTCAAACTCGGCGTAGGAGGCTATGATTATCAGGTCACCTTTTGATCCGAGCCTTGCAGCGGCACCGTTCAGCTTCACCTCTCCCGATCCCCTCGGTGCTGGTATCACGTAGGTGGAGAACCTCTCCCCGTTGTTTATGTTGTAAACCTCTATTCTCTCAAAGGGCTTAAGGTCCGCGATGTCCATGAGGTCCCTGTCTAAGGACAGGCTCCCCTCGTAGTGGAGGTCCGCATCCGTAACTGTGAGCCTGTGTATCTTTGACTTGAGCATCTGCCGTCTCACCTGCCCACCTCCTGCGAGCAAAATAATAATATAAGAAATTCCTTATAAATTTCTACTCCCAAAGGGAACCCGAAAAGGTAGCCACAAGACCCTTGGGAACGGATACCTTCTCTCCGAACAGCTCCCTCATCTGGAGAGCGTTGTAAGCCCCCTTACCTCTGTAGTGGTTGTTGAAGAAAACGTACGTATCCTTCCCCTCGTATATCCTGAGGATCTTCTCCTTAAGATCTCTCAGTTCCTCCTCAGAGTAAAGGTAGTCGTATCTCTCGTAGGCCTCCTCATGATCGTGCCACTTCTCTCTGTTCCTTCCGTGTAGCCTGATGTAGTTTATGCATCCCACGGACCTCCACGGACCCACGAGCACACCCCTCACCTTGGGAGCGTCCACGTTCACGAGGGAAAACCCTAAGGCTTCCACCTCCTCAAAGACCTCCTGCCTTCCGAAGCTCCTGCTCCTCAGCTCAATGACCCTCTCATATCCGTGGAAGTCCTCCGAGATCCTCCTGAGGTAGTCAAGGTTCTCTTGAGAGTGGTGGAAGCTCTGGGGAAACTGAAACAGGAAACAGACGAACCTCCCGCTCTCAAGTAAGGGTTTGCACCCCTCCATGAATTTTTTCAGGTCGTCTTTGGTGTAGTCCCTCTCATGGGTAAAGACTCTGTTCACCTTAACTGAGAACCTGAGCCTTTTGGTCTTCTCAAGAAAGCCGTTCATGGTAAAGGGATGTGGCATGGAGTAAAAGGTGTAGTTTATCTCCACCACCTCAAAGAACCTCTCGTAGTAGCTGATCATATCGGACTGGTCTATGCTGGATGGATAAAAGGTTCCCTTCCAGTCCTTGTAAGAGAAACCGCTACAACCTACGTATATGTTCCTGACCCTCTTCACGGAACGAACTTGGACTTAAAGTCTTTAAGGGCATCATCTATCTTTTTCTTAAGCTCATCGTCAAGGGCCTTCTTCTCCCTTATCTCCTTGAGTATGTCTGGTCTCTCGTTGTCAAGATACGCATAAAGCTCCTTCTCAAACTTTCTAACCGCCTCAACGGGCAGGTCATCAAGGTATCCGTTCGTCCCAGCGTATATGGCCACTATCTGCTTCTCAACGGGGAGCGGGTTGTAAGGTTCCTGTTTCAGGAGTTCCACCAGCCTCAGACCCCTGTTTATGGTCTGCTGGGTCGCCTTGTCAAGTTCAGAGGCGAACTGGACGAAGGCCTCAAGCTCCCTGAACTGGGCGAGATCAAGCCTGAGGCTACCCGCCACCTGCTTCATCGCCTTTATCTGGGCTGCTCCTCCGACCCTTGAGACGGAAAGGCCAACGTTTATGGCAGGTCTTACACCCTTGTTGAACAGGTCGGGTTCAAGGTATATCTGTCCGTCCGTTATGGATATGACGTTCGTCGGGATATACGCGGCAACGTCTCCGGCTTTCGTTTCTATTATGGGCAGTGCGGTGAGGGATCCGCCTCCGAGTTCATCGTTGAGCTTAGCTGCCCTCTCAAGCAGTCTTGAGTGGAGGTAGAAGACGTCCCCGGGGTACGCCTCCCTTCCAGGAGGTCTCCTCATCAGGAGGGAGAGCTGTCTGTAAGCTTCAGCGTGCTTTGAGAGGTCATCGTATATGACAAGGGCATGCTTGCCGTTGTCCCTGAAGTACTCACCTATTGTGCATCCGACGAAGGGAGCGAGATACTGGAGTGACGCCGGATCCGTCGCGGAGGCAACCACCACGGTGGTGTATTCCATAGCCCCTTCCTTCTCAAGGAGCTCTATTATCCTCGCTGTGGTTGACCTCTTCTGACCTATGGCGACATATATGCAGTAAACGTCCGTATCCTTCTGGTTCAGGATCGTGTCTATGCATATTGTAGTTTTACCCGTTGACCTGTCACCTATGATCAGCTCTCTCTGACCCCTTCCTATCGGGATCATGGAGTCTATAGCCTTTATACCCGTTTGGAGAGGTTCGTGAACGGGCTTCCTCTTGACAACACCCGGGGCTATCTTCTCAACTGGGGATAGATACTCGTACTGAACAGGGCCCTTCCCGTCAAGGGGCTCACCGAGGGGGTTTATGACCCTGCCCACCAGACCCTCTCCCACAGGCGCTGAGAGTATCTGTCCGGTCCTCTTGACTATCGCACCCTCCCTTATACCCGTCTCGCTACCGAGTATGATAATACCTACGTTGTCCTCTTCAAGGTTGAATGCAAGGCCCTTCTGACCACCTTCAAACTCAACGACCTCCATAGCCATCACGTTTTCAAGTCCGTAGGCTCTCGCCACCCCGTCACCCACGTAGTAGACTACCCCTACCTCCTCCATCCTGGCTTCCGCTTCAAAGTCCTTTATCTGCTGACGCAGTATCTCAAGGGCCTCCTCGTAGCTGATCATTCCCATCCTGTGAACCTCCCGGTTTGATGGAACAGAATTATATCACAGACCTTGAACTTCCAAGGTTTTAATACAAATTTTATATATTACGATTTAGGTATACAAGCGGAGGAGAAAGATAATGCCGAGAAAGGGAGCTGACATAGTCATAGAGACCCTCAAGGAAGAGGGTGTGGAGGTCATATTCGGTCTTCCCGGCGGGGCCATAATGGAGGTCTACGACGCCCTGTACAGGGACGGGACAATAAAGCACATACTTGTCAGGCATGAGCAGGGAGCGGGCCACATGGCGGAGGGCTATGCGAAGGCAACGGGAAAGGTGGGCGTCGCCATGACCACCTCAGGGCCAGGGGCCACCAACATAGTCACCGCCATAGCGGACGCCTACATGGACTCCGTCCCGATAGTGGTGATAACGGGACAGGTCCCGACCCACCTCATAGGAAACGACGCCTTCCAGGAGGTTGACATAGTAGGCATAACGAGACCGATAACAAAGCACAACTTCCTCGTGAGGAGCATAGAGGAGCTACCTCTTATCATAAGGCAGGCCTTTTACATAGCCAGAACTGGAAGGCCCGGACCAGTTCTGATAGATCTACCTAAGGACATTACACAGCAGCTTTCCGATGTATCCATACCCTCCGAGGAGGAGGTCAGGGCCTCCCTTCCAGGTTACAGGCCCCACGTTGAGGGCAACATCCAGCAGATAAAGAGGGCGGTGGACCTTATCATGTCCGCGAAGAAGCCAGTCCTGTACGTGGGTGGGGGTGCTGTGAACGCGGAGGCCCAAGAGGAGCTGATTGAACTCGCTGAGCTGATGAGGATACCCGTCACAACCACAACCCAGGGCAAGGGTGCTTTCCCCGAGACACACCCTCTCTCCCTCAGGATGCTCGGTATGCACGGGACCTACTACGCCAACATGGCGGTCTACAACTGTGACCTCCTCATAGCTGTAGGGGCGAGGTTTGACGACAGGGTGACCGGTAAGGTGGACGAGTTCGCCCCTGAAGCCAAGATAATCCATATAGACATAGACCCCGCCTCTATCTCCAAGAACATAATAGTTGATGTCCCCATAGTCGGGGACGTGAAGATAGTCCTAAGGAAGATCCTTGAGGAGATAAAGAAGAGGGGAGCTAAGATCCTCCACCCTGAGGATAGGGAGAGGTGGCTTGAACAAATAGAGAAGTGGAAAAAGCTACACCCCTTAACCTACAGGAACTCTTCCAAGGTCATAAAACCTCAATACGTTATAGAGCAGATATACGAGGTTACCAAGGGGGACGCCATCATAGTTCCGGGGGTCGGTCAGCACCAGATGTGGGCAGCCATGTTCTACAAGTTTTCCTATCCAAGGCAGTTCCTGAACTCTGGAGGACTCGGAACCATGGGTTTCGGTCTCCCAGCAGGTATAGGGGCGAAGGTGGGGAGACCAGACAAGGAGGTCTTCGTTATAGACGGGGACGGCTCCTTCGTCATGACCATGCAGGAGATAATAACCGCGGTCCAGTATAAGATACCCGTTAAGGTAGCTATAATAAACAACGCCTACCTTGGCATGGTCCGCCAATGGCAGGAGTTCTTCTACGACAAAAGATACTCTGAAGTTGACCTGAGCGTCCAGCCCGACTTCGTCAAGCTTGCGGAGTCCATGGGTGCGGTGGGCTTCAGGGCCGAGAAGCCCAAGGAGGTGAGGGAGGTCCTTGAAGAGGCCATGAAGATAGACGACAGGCCCGTTGTCCTTGACTTCGTGGTGGACAAGGAGGAGAACGTCCTCCCGATGGTGCCGCCGGGCAAATCCTACAGAGACATGATCCTTGAGGACGGCAAGGGAACCTCCGAGGCGGAGACCATGTATCTGGTGGGGTAGTATCATGGCGGACACGGCGGGAAGCTCCCAGATAACGGTGAAGAAGGGACCCAAGTTCAGGGAAACCCGTAAAGGTCAGGTCAGGAAACACATAATAAACGTCTTGGTAAGGAACGAAATAGGTGTGCTCGCGAGGATAGCGACCCTTATAGCGGGTAAGGGCTATAACATAGAGAGCCTCTCCGTTGGAGAGACCCACGAGAAGGGCGTCTCAAGGATGACCATAGAGGTCATAGGGGACGACATAGTTATAGACCAGGTGGTAAAGCAGTTGAGAAAGCTTATAGACACCCTGAAGGTGAGGGACATAACCGACGTTCCCCACGTTGAGAGGGAGCTGGTCCTCGTTAAGGTCCACACACCCACCGCGAGGGCAAGGGATGAGGTCCTCAGGATAGTGGAGATATTCAGAGGGAAGATAGTGGACGTCTCTCCAGAAACGTACACCGTAGAGGTTACGGGTGATGAGGACAAGATAAACGCAATTCTTGAACTGCTTAAACCCTTCGGGATCAAGGAGATGGCCAGAACAGGTAAGGTGGCTATGAGGAGGGAGCTGTTCGTTGACGAGAACCTTCAGGACTGATCTTAAAAAAGGGGAAAACTTTACGATATCATCTAAAGGGGTGAGGGTGATCGGATGGTGGAAACACCCAAGCTGTCCTCCCTGGCGAGCGAGCTGCTGAAGTTCTTTCTGCTCTCCTCATTCCTCTTCGGGCTTATACTCGCCTTCGTCTTCTTCTTTCTGGGGGGCGTTAATCCCTACTACTCCTTAGGGGCGGGCTTCGCCATAGCCATGGCCTGGGTCCTCTTCAACATACTCTGGACCAAGGGGAAACTTGAGGAGCTCTTCGGCAGGCTCCTGTACGTTATAGACATACTTGAGGAACAGCACAGGGACAAGGCTGTCGTCCCCATCCCCCTCCATGAGGAGATGCTCGGTATAGTGGACAGTATAAGGGAGCTTATAAAGAACCTTGAGGAAAAATACACGAGGGAGCTCAGGGAAGCTGAAGAACAGCTTGAGACCATATCCGAGAACTCCGCCAAGATAATAGAGGCCCTTGAGAAGATACATGAAGGGCACATGAACGTGGAGTTTCCCACGGGACTTGACCCGGTCGGTGCCATAGGACAGGCCTTTGAGCAGACCTTTGAGATCTATAAAGATAAGATAAAGACCATCAAGGACCACGTGGCCGAGTGCAGAACGGTCCTTCAGGAGCTGACCGCCATGCTTGAGGAGGATCGGGATAAAATAGATCCCGATAGGGTCAAGGAGGGGCTCAGCAGGTTAGCGGAGACGGAGGAGAGGATAGAGAAGGAGTTAAGATTTTTTAAAGACGTTTAAGGAGGGTTTTAGGTTATGGACAAGTACGAGAAAATACTTCAGGAGCTGATCAAAAGCACAGGTCTTGAGGGTGCGGTTCTGGTGAGTGCGGACGGCCTTCCTATATCCGCGGTGCTAAAACCCGGGATAGAGGAGGACAGGGTTGCAGCTATGAGCGCAGCGATCCTCTCTTTGGGTGAGAGGGTCACCGAGGAGCTCCAGAAGGGCAACCTTGAGCAGATAACCATAAAAGGTGAGGATGGCTACATAGTGCTGACGGGAATAGGTCAGGATGCTGTCCTGACGGTCCTTGCAAGCAACGAGGCAAAGCTCGGCTTACTGTTGATGGAGATAAAGAAGGCTCAGGAACAACTTAAGGAGGCGATAGGTTAATAGATGGCTCTGACGGGGGATCTGACGACTTTTAACTTTGCGGACATACTTCAGGTCCTTGCGAAGGACAGAAAGAACGGCGTCCTTTTGGTTGAGTGGAAGGACATGATAGTGGCCTACTACATAAAGGAGGGGGAGCTCGTATTCGCGAGGCCAGTTGATAAGGTCTTCAGGGTTTACACCGACAGAAACTTTGAACAGCTCCTCAACAAACTCAGGATCAAGAAGGAAGATATACACAAGACCATAGACAGGTTCTTCCTTCCGAGACTCGGTCAGAAAGAGGGCATATTCTCCTTCACCCCGGGTTTCATAAAGTTTGACAGCGACGTCCCGGTATTCTACCCTGTGGAGGAGCTGATAATAAGAGCTTCAAGACTTCTTACTCCGGAGGAGGTGGACAGGAAGATCTCGGATGAGCTTCTGATCTTTGAAAAGACCCCGGACGCGGACGTTAGGGTGTCCAAGGTGAAGCTGACGGAGGACGAGAAGAAGGTCCTCTCTCTGGTGGACGGGAACAGGACCGTTGCGGACATAAGGAAAGAGTCAGGCCTGGACAGGCTTGTCGTGGACAGGTCCCTGTACGGTTTCCTCGCTGCGGGTATAATACGCAGGAAGAGGAAGGAGAGGGTCCAAAAGCCATCTATAACTCTGGATCTTCTATCCAAGATAATTGAGAAGATCAAACAGCTTTAAGGTGCGGCATGAAGGAGCTTAAGAAGATCAAGATAGTCATAGCAGGCCCGTTCGCGGCGGGGAAGACCCAGTTCATAAACACCGTCTCCGAGATAAAGACGGTGACCACAGAGAGGAAGACCTCCGCGGCGGTTGAGAGGAATGTGAAGGACTACACGACAGTAGCTATGGACTTCGGCAAAATAAGGATAGACGATGAGCACGAGCTATACCTCTTCGGAACTCCTGGTCAGTCAAGGTTTGACTTCATGTGGGAGATCCTCGGTGAGGGAGCCCTCGGTATAATAGTTTTAGTTGACAGCACGGACCCGAAGACCTTTCACGAGGCGAGGAGGATAATAAACTTTTTCCAGTCAAGGTTTCCCGTCCCAATAGTTGTGGGAGCCAACAAGCAGGACCTTCCCAACGCCTGGCCTCCCGAGGACGTCAAGTTCGCCCTTGACATAACCGATGAGGAGGGTATACCCGTTGTGCCCCTTTCCGCCAAAAACAAGGAGGATGTGAAGAAGACACTCCTGACGCTGCTTGAGATCATAAGGTACTCCCTGGAGAGCTCCTGATATAATACTCAGGCATGCTCACCCCCGAGGAGAGGAAAACCATCGCTGGTATTACGTTTGCTGTAGTGGTCCGCATGCTCGGTCTTTTCCTCCTCCTGCCCGTCCTATCACCCTACGTAAGGCATCTGGAAGGTAGCACGCCTGTTCTTACAGGACTCGCTATAGGCATATACGGTCTTGCCCAGGCCCTCCTGCAGATACCCTTCGGATACCTCTCGGACAAAGTGGGGAGGAAGCCCGTGATAACGTTAGGTTTCCTTCTCTACACAGCGGGAAGCGTGATCGGCGGGATCGCCAGCACAGCCTGGACCATGGTATTCGCCAGAGCCTTGCAGGGAGCAGGCGCTATCTCCTCCGCAGCCATATCCCTGGCGGCTGACCTAATAAGGGAGGAGGTCAGGTCTCTCGCCTTTGCCAAGATAGGAGCATCCATAAGCCTGACCTTTGCTCTTAGTGTTGTGTTAGCCCCTGCGGTGGCAGGGAAGCTGGGAGTCCCATTCATATTCTTCCTTACAGCCTCCTTGTCCCTGCTCGCCATGGTTTACATACTCCTGTTCATAAGGGAACCTGAGAAGCACTCCGAAGAAATGGGCCCCTTCTCGGAAACCCTTAAAGGTCTTGTTAAGAACGGACGGATCATGTTTCTGAACGCTTCCGTATTCCTGTTGCATACCTTCCTGGTCGGTATATTCACCGTGGTACCGGTTGAACTTATAAACACCCACGGTATACCCGAGCCTGACCATTGGAAGATATACCTGCCCGTCATACTGACCTC
>JAJRQX010000208.1 GCA_024280065.1 Aquificota bacterium | reverse complement strand
TCTTGGTGACCGTAGGTGTCGTTCACCTTCTTAAAGTCGTCCAGGTCAAACATGATAAGAGATATTGGATACCTGTACCTTTTAGCCCTTTCCAATTCCCTCCTTCCTTCCTCCTCAAGGAAGTAGCGGTTGTATAGGTTGGTGAGGGGATCTTTTATGGCCCTCTCAAAGAGCTTCTTTATCCTCAGCTCCTCCCTGATTATGAAGGAGAAGACAAAGGCGAGGCTTTTAAGGATCTTGCCGTCCTCCTCCGAGAAGGGGGGTCCGTCGTTTAGCCTTCCCACTGAGAGGCTACCTAAGAGACCTTCCGTGTCTATAGTTGTGGTTATAAGCCTCCTGAGACCCACCCTCTTCCATGACTCAACAGCCCTGTCAAAGCTCTGGTAGTCGTTCACTATCACGTAGCCCTTTCTCCTTATAGCATCGCCTGCGGCACTTCTCCATACGGGAACCTTGTAATCCTCGGGATCGTAGTCCCCTATCAGCTCCCTTACCCTTGAGGAGACTTTGTTGTAAACTAAGTAGCCCTCAACCAGCTCACCTATGGCCGCAGCATCAGCTTCAAAGAGCTCCGCTACCTTGTCAAGGATAGTGGTCCAGTTATCCTTCTCGTACTCCCTGTTAGCGACGCTCTCTATGATCTCCAGGAGCTTCCTTATCTTCTCCTCGCACTCCACTATCTCACCTCCGAGTCTATCAAAACTTTCACCCCTTTCTGTCCCGCCCTAACCTGAACCACCCCCACCAGGTCTCCTGGCTGGGAATCCGCACCCGGACTTTTACTTATCCTTGCTGTAAGTATCATATCACCCTCTATAAACCTATCCGGGTCCAGCTTGTGCCTCCCGGTAATTTTAAATTTATACGGAAACTTCGGGTTTCTGACCCTCAGAACCGCGATGGGCACAGGGTTTTCAAGGTCTCTCAGGGATATTATCAGGAAGAAGGGCTCTTGCGGGATCCTCTCCTTAAGGTCATCGCTCACATAAACCACTCCCTTTACGAACTGGTATCTGTATCTCTCCAGCTTCTTTCTTCCTTCCTCACCTCTGTACTCCTTGGGGAGATCCTGACAGGCTAAAAGGAAGAAGGCTAAGAGAAGTATCAGCGGTTTCAAAATCTCGCCTCCTTTACTTTTTTCTTCTTCCAGTAGCCTAAGGAGGTGTTGAACTCGTAGAGGGCCTTCTGAAGCTCTATAAGTTCCGATATACCCTTCATAGCCAGATCAAGGAGGTTTTCAAGGTCTTCCTTTGAGAAGGTAAACTCCTCCCCCATGGCGTGTATCTCGGCGATCCTCCCGGAGCCCGTACCGACCACGTTCATGTCTATCTGTGCTAAGGAGTCCTCCTCAAAGTTAAGGTCAAGGAGAGGTTTTCCGTTTACTATGCCTACACTGACCGCTGCGAGGAAATCCTTGACGGGAACCGTCGGCAGTAAGCCCTCCTCGTACAGTTTTATAAGAGCGTCCGTAACAGCAACAAAGGCTCCGGTTATGGATGCTGTCCTCGTCCCTCCGTCCGCCTGAATAACATCGCAGTCTACCCATACTGTCCTCTCACCTAACTTTGAGAGGTCAACGACGGTCCTTAAAGCCCTTCCTATCATCCTCTGGATCTCGTGGGTTCTTCCGCTGATCCTCCCCTGAACGGACTCCCTCACGTTTCTTGTCTGGGTGGCCCTCGGTATCATGGAATACTCTGCGGTTATCCACCCCATACCCTTCCCCTTCTGGAACGGCGGGACCGAGTCGGTGATGGATGCCGTGCATATTACCTTCGTGTTTCCGAACTCTATAAGACACGAACCTTCAGGGTAGTTCAGGAAATCCCTTATTATCCTGACAGGTCTCAGCTCATCTTCGCTCCTTCCGTCTTTACGCATGTCAAACTATTTTAAAGGAATCTCCTCCCTGTACACCTCCACTCTGTTCTTGCCGTTTCTCTTCGCTGAATAGAGAGCTTTGTCCGCCTTTAACATAAGTCTCACTTCGTCGTCCCCGTCTCTCACCTCCGCCACACCGAAGCTTGCGGTTATCCTCATCTTCGTTCCTAGACCGAGGTTCTGGACGCTCCTCCTCAGCTTCTCCGCAACGATCAAAGCTTCCCTACCGTCCGTTCCGGGCAGGAGTATTACGAACTCCTCCCCTCCCCACCTCGCCATTATGTCCGTAGACCTGAGGCTGGTCTTTACCGTTTCAGCCACCCTCTTCAGCACCTTGTCCCCGAATATATGCCCGTAGTTGTCGTTTATGGCTTTGAAGTTGTCAAGGTCAAAGAGGATAACGGAGAACTTTTCGCCGTATCTTCTCGCCCTATCTATCTCCCTCTTCATAGCCTCTTCAAAGGCGGTCCTGCTCAGGACTCCTGTCAGGCTGTCCATCTTGGCTATGTTTTCCCACGCTTTCCTGTACCTCTCAGACATCCAGGCGTAGAAGTAAAAGATCACCATAACGACCATGTAGCTCATGTAGGCGTCTACGAGGTCCTTGTCTATGTTCAGGTTTCTGCTGAGAACAAGGACCAGATGGACCCAGAAGAAGCCGAGGGACCAGTAGATACCCTTTTTCCCCTTTATGAAGAAGGCGAGGGCGGGGACAACGTTGACCCATATAAGGCTTGACTTGTCCCCGGGAAGCTCGTCAAAGACAGCAACTATGAAGATACCGCTAAGGAGAAGGAGGGAGACGGTCGCCATGACTTCAAGGTTCCTGTACTTCTTCGCAACGAAGGGGTTAAGAAACAGTACCGTCCCGACGACCACCTCAAGAATGGCCATTGCCCTGTCCCCTTCAGAGAGGTCCAGGAAGGCATAAAGGAAACAGGCCGCGGACCCTATCAGGGACAGGGAGGCTAGGAGTGTTATCTTCAGAAAGGAGGTCCTGTAAAGGAGCGGGTTTGTGTGCCTCTCGGACGGCGGTATCAAGCTGTCAATAAAGTTTACAACCCTCTCCCTCAGGTCCATGGAAGGATACCTTAGAATAGTTTAAATTAATAAACATGGGAAAGGGGAAGGAACAGGCGGGACCTGAAACCTTTGAGGAGGAACTTAGGGAGGTAAGGAGATCTATCCTTAATTTACTTGAGCTTTTTCTCCCTCCGAAGGAAGTCAGGGAGGAAGTTGTTAAGAACCTCTACACAATGGAGCTCGCCTTACTGAGGATATTCAAGACGATCATAGACTATCAGGTTGAGGAACTTCAGAGCAGGATAGAGAAAAAGGAAGGCAGGAAGAAGGCGAAGAAGATAGAGGTGGAATGATCAGAACCTACCCTTTATCCCGTACCCGCATGTCCCGCACCTTCCGTCTTTCAGGTTCACCTTCGTTATCGTGTACCCCCTCCTCCCTATGACCACATCACCGCATTTAGGACAGTAGGTACTTTCATAGCTGTTTCCGAACAGGTTCCCAACGAAGACGTATTCAAGACCCTCCTCCTTACCTATCCTGTAGGCTTTCTCAAGGTCCTCCACAGGTGTTGGCGGCAGGTCAGTAGCCCTGTAGTGGGGGAAGAACCTTGACAGGTGCCAGGGAACCCAAGGGGCGAGCTTGTCCCTTATCCATACCGCTATACCCCTTATCTGGTCCTCCGTGAGGTACTCGGGAACTATGAGCGTTGTAAGCTCTATCCACTTCCCTCTTGAGAACAGGAACTCTATCGTTTCAAGGACCGGCTGGAGCCTCCCCTTGGAGTATCTCCTGTAAGCCTCATCGGAGAAGAACTTTAGGTCTATGCTGTACGCATCCATGAACCTGTCTATCTCCTCAAGGGGTTCCCTGTTTATGTACCCAGCGGTCACCATTATGTTCTTAAGACCTCTCTCCTTTGCGATCCTGGCAACGTCCATCATGTATTCGGCGAATATGGTCGGGTCCGAGTAGGAGTAGGATATGCTCTCACATCCCGTCTCAAGAGCCTTCTCAACTATGAGCTCAGGGTCAACGAATGTCTCCTCAAAGAAGGTGTCCCTGAAGACCTCACCCTTGGGGACCTGTGAGATCTCCCAGTTCTGACAGCCCTTGCAGTGGAGGTTGCACCCCGGTGTGGCTATGGTCAGGGTCATGTGGCCAGGATAAAAGTGAAAGAGTGGCTTCTTCTCCACAGGGTCCACCGCGGCGGATATTAGAGAACCGTAGGTGTATGTGTAGAGCTTCCCTCCCAGATTAGCCCTTACACCGCAGGAACCCACCTGACCCTCTTTGAGTTCGCACCCTACGGGACATAGGTAGCAGACCACCTTTCCGTTTGAAGGTCTCCAGAACTTGGCTACCGTCTTCATCTGGTTTTAATTTAGGGCTAAAATACCCATATGTATTTTCAGGAGATCATAATTGAGCTACAGAGGTTCTGGGCGGAGAAGGGGTGTCTGATCTGGCAGCCCTATGACATAGAGGTGGGTGCGGGTACCATGAACCCGGCCACCTTCCTTAAGGTCCTCGGTCCCAAACCCTGGAACGTCGCATACGTGGAACCCTCAAGAAGACCCCAGGATGGGAGATACGGTGAGAACCCCAACCGCCTCCAGCACTACTACCAGTTCCAGGTGATCCTGAAACCCGCTCCTGGGGACCCCCAGGGTGTATACCTTGAAAGCCTGAAGAGGCTCGGGATAGACCCCAGAAAGCACGATATAAGGTTCGTGGAGGACGACTGGGAGTCACCCACCCTCGGTGCTTGGGGTCTTGGCTGGGAAGTGTGGCTTGACGGTATGGAGATAACCCAGTTCACCTACTTCCAGCAGGCGGGCGGGCTTGACCTGGACGAGATATCCGTTGAGATCACTTACGGTCTTGAGAGGATAGCCATGTTCATACAGGGTAAGGACAGCGTCTTTGATATAGAGTGGAAGGAAGGGGTCACTTACGGGGACATCTTCAGATGG
>JAJRQX010000207.1 GCA_024280065.1 Aquificota bacterium | reverse complement strand
TTGGAGTAGTAGCTGAGGTCCAGATGTCTTGACCAGTCCCAGTACTGGGCCTCCTCGGGAGACAGGTCGGTAGGGTACAGGACCACGTACAGGACCCTGAAGATGAGGAAGAGGGAGTTGACCAGGAGAACTGACAGAAAAGGTTTCATACCCTGTGTTCCTCACCTCTCAGGAGGCGTACTATATTGGACCTGTGTCTTAAGACTATAAGCAGGGCTATGAGGATACCCATAGAGACCGTGTAAACGGAGTGTCCCGTGAGGGCTAAAAAAAGGGGTGCGGAAGAAGAGGCTGTTATAGATCCCAGGGATACGAACCTGGTGGTAAGGACCACCCCGATCCACACACAGAAGGACAGGATGGCCACTACGGGAGATACAGATAAGAGGACACCGAAGGCGGTAGCAACCCCTTTGCCCCCTCTGAACCCGAAGAAAACGGGAAACATGTGCCCGAGAACCGGAGCCAAACCTAAGAGAACACCTTCAATACCAGACACGCCCATCACCCTGAAACCCACGTAGGTTGGAATAAGACCCTTAAGCATGTCAAGGAGGAACACCAGAGCACCGTATCTCTTACCCAAGGCCCTCGCCACGTTCGTCGCCCCCACGTTCCCGCTTCCTACCTCTCTGAGATTCACACCCTTCAGCCTCGCCAGGATCTCACCGAAGAGAACAGAACCTGAGATGTAACCGAGGACTATCAGGAGGAAGGCTTCCATCAAACGGATATTATAAGACTATCCTGAACAAGCTCCCCTTACCTAACTCGCTCTCCACCTCTATCTTACCACCGTGGAACTCGGCTATACGCCTGCTTATGGCGAGACCTATACCGAGGCCCCTCTCCTCGGAACTCCTGAAGAAGGGTTCAAATATGAGGGGTATCTGTCTCGGCCCTATACCCTTTCCCGTGTCCTCCACCTCTATCACCTTCCTGCCATCACGTGTGTAGGCCCTTATCCAGACCTTTCCTCCCTCCACGTTGTACCTGACCGCGTTGTCCACTATGTTCTTAACCATAAGGAAGAACTTGTCCGGGTCCGCCTCAACCCTGAAGTCTTCCGGAACCTCAAGCTCAACGTTTATACCCTTGATCCGTATTTCGTTCCCGAGCTCGCTCAGCACCTCCTCGATCACCTCCCTCAGGTTCAGGGGCCTGATATTCTTTACTCCCCCCCTCTCAAGGGAGATGAGCATGTATAGGGACTCAACTACGTTTATCAGGTTCTCCGTGCGCTTCAGAGCTTTCAGTATCATATCCCGCTTGTTCCCCTCCTCTTCCTCTTCATACAGGGTCTCAAGGACACCCTTTATGACCGCGAGAGGTGTCTTCAGCTCGTGGGTGGCGTTGGCTAAGAACTCCCTCGCCTTCTCCTCCGTCCTTACAGCCTCGGATATCGGATTCACCTCCATGAAGACCTCCCCGTCAAAGAGGCTTACAGCTCTGAACCACTCCTCCCTGTGGGTGAAGGTATGTTCCTGACCTTTTGATTCTGCGAAGGTGTCGTGGACTATCCGTATGAGGTCAAGGTTTCTGAGGGCTTCGTAGTATCTCTTCCCCTTCCACTCCTCAGATACCAGATCCTTCCTGATGAGATATTCATTCACAAACACAACCTTACCCTCATTATCAACGAGAAGGAAACCCCTCTCAAGCCTGTTCAGAAACCTTTCCATGGATATAAAAATTTATCCCGTGTTTTTCCTGTGTTCAAATCCTGTTAATTTGAACAAAAAATATAAATATTGAATTCACATAAAAGTGTTCATAAGATTTATTCCAGAGATGAAAAGGCTAATGGCTCTCCTCCTGCTACTGAGTTTTGGGTTCGGGAACGAACTAAAAGAACTTATAGATTTCACTTTAAAGAACAATCCCAGGTTAAAATCTTACGAAAATCTCAAAAGAGCTTACACATACAGGAGCAAATACTCTATGTCTTTACCGAACCCACAGATAGCCTTAGCCTTCAACAACTTTGACACACAGAAGATATTTCCGAGGAAAGAGAACCCGATGGGAAGTTTCGGTCTTTACCTTTCCCAGAAGTATGTCCTTCCGGTAAAGAGGGTGAGAGAGTCCAAGGTCTTTGACCAGAGAGCACTGGAAGTTGAGAAGATGAGGGAGGTCTTTGAGAAGGATCTGATAAGGGACGTTAAGGTCCTCTACTGGGAGTTCGTCTATTCCTTTGAAATGGAGAGGATACTGAAGGACATTAGGAAGGAGATAGAGTACCTCTTGGACATAACGGAGGAGAAGTTCAGATACGGGAAGGCTCTCCTTTCTGATCTCATTATGCTCAGGGTAGAGATCCTTAAAGTGGAAGAGAAGATAGCTGAAGCGAGGAGGATAAGGGATGTAGCCCTCAGGAAGATATACGCCCTTGCGGGAGGTGAGTTTCCTCTGAAGGGTTCTCCGCTGGAGATACAGCCCTTCCTGAAGGACTTTGACCCCGATAGGAACGTCAGAGTTAAGCTGACCAAGGAGGCCCTTGAGGTCCTTAAGAGGGAGCTTGAGAGGGCTGAGGT
>JAJRQX010000206.1 GCA_024280065.1 Aquificota bacterium | reverse complement strand
TCCGGTTTCCCGGCTAAACCTCTGACCAGGGTAACTTTGAGCTTCTTAGCCATGGATACCCCTCCAGGGGTAGTATAGCTTCACCCTTATCTTGGGTTTGGCGTAAAGCCTGTATCTTTTCCTTATCTCCTCAAGGGGAAGCCCTCTCTCCCTAGCTACTTGCTCTGGTGTCTTGAGCTGGAGGAAAGCGTCAAAGACAGCTCTGACCACGTTGTCTGGGTTCGTGCTACCTATGATCTTTGTGAGGACGTCCGTGTACCCTGCAAGCTCAAAGATAGGTTTTGCCGCTCCCCCCGCAACGACACCAGTTCCCCTTCTGGCGGGCAGGACTATTATCTTAGTCGGCCCGAAGTGGCCCACAACGTCGTGGGGAACCGTCCCCTCTATTATGGGGACCCTTATTATCTTTTTCCTCGCCTGCTCCACAGCCTTGGCTATCGCTAAGGGAACCTCCTTAGCCTTCCCGTGTCCGAAACCCACGAAACCCCTTTTATCTCCTACAACGACCAGGGCACTGAAGGAGAACCTTCTCCCACCCTTGGTAACCCTTGCGGTCCTCTTGGCGTATATGAGTCTTTCCTCAAGCTCGAGATCTTTCTCCATCTCCGCTATACCTTCAAGCCTCCTCCTCTCCTCTATCATCGCGTCAACACTCTTTCCACCCATAGAACCACCTCCTCAGAACTCAAGGCCAAGTTCCCTGCATCTGTCCGCAAAGGCTTTTATCCTCCCGTGGTATTTGAAACCTCCCCTATCAAAGACCACCTTCCTTATACCCCTCTCAAGGGCCCGCCTAACGAGGATCTCAGCAACAACTTTCACCGCCTCTATTGATTTACCTCCTCTCTTTCCAGTTATCTTCTCGTATTCTGGATCCAGGGTGGAGGCGGCGACGAGTGTATGTCCCTTGGTGTCATCTATTATCTGGGCGTAGAAGTGCTGGAGGCTTCTGTAGACTGCCAGCCTGGGCCTTTCAGGTGTTCCAAAAACCTTCTTCCTTATCCTTTTGTGTCTCCTTATCCTCCTCTCCTGACGGGTCAGCTTAGCCATACCTCAGCCTCCTTACTTCTTACCCGCGGCTTTTCCTGGCTTTAGCTTTAGGACCTCTCCCTTGTAGCGTATACCCTTACCCTTGTAGGGGTCGGGCTTCCTGAAAGCCCTTATTTCAGCTGCCACCTGACCCACCTTCTGCTTGTCTATACCGTGTATGTGGATCTCGTTCTCCTTGACCTCTATCTTTATGTCGTCCGGTATCTGGTAGTGAATGGGGTGAGAGTAACCGAGGTGAAGCTCAAGGACCTTACCCTTCACCGCCGCCCTGTATCCAAGCCCGTGGATCTCAAGTACCTCAGTGAAACCTTCCGTGACACCTTTTATCATGTTCCTGATTATCGCCGCTGTGGTCCCGTGGAGAGCCTTGTGGAAGGACCTGTCCGTAGGCCTGTAGACCCTCACGTGGTTGTCCTCTACAACCACCTTCATGTCCGGGTGGAAGTTGAAGGAGAGCTTACCCTTGGGACCTTCAACGGTTACTGTGTTACCTTCAACGCTCACCTTCACCTTATCGGGTATCGGTATGGGTGTCTTCCCTACCCTTGACATCGCCTTCCTCCTACCAGACTATCCCTATTATCTCCCCGCCCTTCCTCATCTTCCTGGCCTCATGGTCGGTAACCACGCCGGCGTCCGTGGATATTATGGCTATCCCGAGCCCGTTCTTGACGTAGGGTATCTTCTTCGCAGGTGCGTAGACGCGCCTTCCAGGCTTTGAGATCCTCACCAGGTTGGTTATGACGCTCCTCTTCCTCTTGGGGTCTAAATACTTGAGATGTATCCTCAGAGTATACTGGGTCCCCTTCCTGTGCTGTTCATCCGTTAGCCTCTCCCAGTCCTTTATGAAACCTTCCCTCTTGAGGAGGTCAAGGATCCTCTCCTTCAGCTTGGATGAGGGGACGTCCACGTATTCCTTCTTCCTCATTATGGCGTTCTTTATTGCGGAGAACATGTCCGCTATCGGGTCCATATCCCCACCTCCTCACCAGCTTGATTTCCTGACGCCCGGGAGGTCACCCCTGAGGGCCCTTTCCCTGAAGCAGAGCCTACACATGTTGAAGTATCTGAGATAACCTCTCGGTCTCCCGCATATTGGACACCTGTTCTTTTTCCTCACGTGCCACTTAGGGTAATACTTCAGGTCCTTTATGACCTTAGCTTTCCTGGGCATGCACCACCTCCTAAGAGGATCTCAAGGGGAAGCCTAACAGGGTGAGTAGCCAGAAGGCTTCCTCGTCCGTCTCCGCACTCGTGTGTATGCATATGTCCATACCCCTTATCCTGTCCACCTTGTCATAGTCTATCTCAGGGAAGACTATCTGCTCCGCTATACCGAAGGCGTAGTTCCCTCTCCCGTCAAAGGACCTCGGGCTGAGACCCTTAAAGTCCTTTACCCTTGGGAGTGCTATGGATATGACCTTGTCAAGAAAGTCCCACATCCTCTCCTTCCTCAGGGTAACTTTAAGTCCTATAGGCATACCTTTCCTCAGCTTAAAGCCTGCCTCAGACTTCCTCGCCCTCCTCACAGCGGGTTTCTGACCCGTGATCAGAGCCAGGTCCTCCATCGCCCTCTCCAAGTGCTTTATGTCCTGGACCGCCTCACCGACGCCCATGTTCACGACGACCTTGATTATCTTGGGAACCTCCATGGGGTTCCTATACTCAAACCTCTGCATAAGCTTGGGGACTACCTCCTCTTTATACTTCCTGTAAAGCCTAGGAACGTATTTGGTCTCCACAGTCATAGCCCTAACCTCTCAGCTCCTTTTCCCTCACAAGGTCTATGTTTTCTCCACACTTCTTGCAGTATCTATACTTCCTCATCACATTCTTCTCCTGGACTATCCTGAATCCTACCCTCGTCGGCTTTTTGCAGTTGGGACAAACGAGCATGACATTACTTATGTGTATGGGAGCCTCCATCTCTATTATCCCGCCTTCCCTAACACCCTCTATAGGTTTTACATGTTTCTTGACTATGTTCACACCCTCAACCACCACCCTGTTCTTCTCCCTTATCACCCTGATAACCTTCCCGATCTTTCCCCTGTTCTCCTTCTTACCCCTTACCACCATAACCGTGTCGCCCTTTCTTATCTTCGCAGCCATCATACAACCTCCGGTGCGAGAGAGGCTATCTTGGTAAAGCCCTTGTTCCTGACCTCCCTGGCTATTGGTCCGAGGACCCTCGTCCCTAAGGGTTCTCCATACTGGTTGAGGAGGACGCAGGCGTTGTCATCAAACTTTATGTAGCTTCCGTCCGGACGCCTCACCTCCTTGGCCGTTCTCACTATGACGGCCCTGTATATCTTACCCTTCTTGGCGTTCCCGTCTGGGAGAGCCTCTTTGACCGTCACCGTGACTACATCACCCAGGGTCGCATACTTCCTGGGTGCGTAGGGTATACCTATAACCTGGACCTTCTTCGCTCCCGAGTTGTCCGCCACGTTCAAGTAGGTCTGCCTCTGCACCATGGCTTTTCACTCCAGAAGGGAGATTATATCACAATCAGCGAGCTGATATAATTCTTTTGCCATGGAGGAGGCAAGGCTGAAGAAACTTGAGGAACTCAGGAAGAGAGGAATAGACCCATACCCCCACAGGTTTGAGGTAAGCTCTACCTTAGGTGAGGTTAGGAGGAGGTTTGAGAAGGACCCACCAGAAGGGAAGAGGGTAAAGGTAAGGGGAACGGCAAAGAGGGTGTCCAAGACAGAAGAGGGTTACATGGTCAGGCTTTCTGAGGAGGGCCTCGAGATACCCGTTTACACCAGAGAGGAGAACCTCAGACAGGGTGAGATCTACACCTTTGAGGGGGAGGTCTCAAGGGTTGAAGGTAAGCTCAGCATCGTAAACGCTACCCTTTCGGAGGGAGAAGCTACACCCCTTAAGGCTCTTAAGGGTGAATACGATCTTGACCCTCGGTATGAGGAGGTTTCCCTGGGAGGCAGGATCGTTGCTGTCAGGGAGATGGGCAGGGCTGTCTTCGCCCACATACAGGACCTGACCGGCAGGATACAGATATATCTGAAGGAGGACATCCTGGGGAAGGAGAGGTTCAGCCTCTTCAAGGACCTAGTTGACTTAGGTGACATAATCGGAGTGAGGGGGAAGCTATTCAGGACGAAGACGGGAGAGCTGACCGTTGAGGTGGAGGACTTTAAGGTCCTGGCCAAGTGCCTCCACCCACTCCCCGAAAAGTGGCACGGGGTGAGGGACGTTGAGGTCAGATACAGACAGAGATACCTTGACCTGATAGCGAACCCGAGGTCCAGGAAGACCTTTCTCCTCAGGAGCAGGGTAATAAGCGAGCTGAGGAGGTTCCTTGAAGAGAACGGGTTTGTTGAAGTTGAAACACCCATACTCCAAACGGTGGCGAGCGGTGCGAACGCGAAGCCTTTCGTTACATATCACAACTACCTTGAGATGAACCTGTATCTTAGGATAGCTCCCGAGCTTTACCTGAAAAGGCTCATAGTGGGAGGGTTTCCGCGTGTGTTTGAGATAGGGAAAAACTTCAGAAACGAGGGTGTTGACAGG
>JAJRQX010000205.1 GCA_024280065.1 Aquificota bacterium | reverse complement strand
CCCACCTTCAGACCCGCCGACAACACCTTCCTCAGGGCGGAGGTTGCCTATGTATCCACCGACAATAAAGTATTTAAAAATGGAACTGAAAAGACCAAGACTACCATCGCAGTTGAAGTGGGATTCACATTCTAGCCCTGCACCTTGTATGCCCGCCTTGTCCCCCTTCGGGGGGACCCTTCTAAGAAAATAACGACGGAGGTAGATCCTTAGGGGAAGACTTAAATAGGTCAGTTAGCTTTCCCGTTTTGGAGGGCTTCCCACTCTTCAGGGGTGAGGACACTCACGAACTTTTTGTTTCTTCTGTTTTCAAAGTGGACGTAGCCGTCTATCAGGGCAAAGAGGGTGAAGTCGGAACCCATGCCCACGTTCCTGCCCGGGTATATTCTCGTTCCCCTCTGCCTAACTATTATGTTTCCAGCTCTCACAAACTGGCCTCCGTACCTCTTCACACCGAGCCTCTTTGAGTGGCTGTCCCTGCCGTTCCGCGTGGAACCACCGCTTGCCTTGGAAGCCATCCTCAGACCTCCTTTATCTCCTTAATTAATATCTCCGTGAACCACTGTCTATGACCCTTCCACCTCTTGTAGTTCTTCTTGGGTCTGTATTTAAACACAATTATCTTCTTTCCTTTCCCGTGCTGCAGGACCTCAGCTACGACCTTTCCCTTACCGAATTCCACGGTCCCATCATCCTTCCTCACCATGAGGGGCTGGAATTCAAGGGTTGTGCCAGGGTCCGCCTGGATCTTCTCAACTTTTAGCCTCATCCCAGGCTCAACCCAGTACTGCTTGCCTCCTGTCTCTATAACCGCATACATGCTAAAGTATTATACCATGGAAAAGGTCTGGGAGGTCCACGGGCTTACGAGAGAGGAGTACGACAGGATAGTTTCCCTCTTAGGGAGAGAGCCGAACCGGGTTGAGCTGGGCATCCTCGGAGCGTTGTGGTCCGAACACTGCTCTTACAAGTCTTCCAAAGAGGTCCTGAAGATGCTTCCCACTTCAGCGGAGTGGGTGGTTCAGGGTCCAGGGGAGAATGCAGGTGTTGTGGCTGTGGACGATAAGGGGTGGGTAGCCTTCAAGATAGAGAGCCACAATCACCCTTCCTACATAGAACCATTCCACGGTGCAGCAACGGGCGTGGGAGGTATTATAAGGGACATTCTCTCCATGGGTGCGAGACCTATTATCCTTGCGGACTCCCTGAGGTTCGGTGAGCTTGATGACACCAAGTCAAAGTTCCTACTTAAAGGGGTGGTGAGCGGTATAAGTGCTTACGGAAACTCGATAGGTGTCCCTACGGTTGCAGGAGAGACGTACTTTGAGGACTCTTACAGGACGAACCCCCTCGTTAATGCCTTCTGCTTAGGTATCATGCCGGCGGGCAGGGTCGTGAAGGCAAGAGCCACCAGACCCGGTCAGGTCCTCTTCCTGATAGGTTCTGCAACCGGGAGGGACGGGATCCACGGTGCGGTTATGGCCTCCGGAGAGTTCGGTGAAAACACGGAGGAGAAGAGGTCCAACGTTCAGGTTGGCGATCCCTTTTTCGGAAAAAAGCTCATAGAGGCTGTTCTTGAGGCTGTGGAGAGGGAACTGGTCGTGGGCATGCAGGACTTAGGTGCGGCGGGACTGGCAGGAGCATCCTCCGAAATAGCAGGGAAGTCAGGCATGGGTGTCGACCTCTTCCTTGACAGGGTTCCCCTGAGGGAGGAGGGTATGACACCTTACGAGATACTCCTGTCGGAAAGTCAGGAGAGGATGATGATAGTAGCGGATCCCGAAAAAGTAGAGGACCTTAGGGAGATAGCGGAGAGGTATAACCTGAGCCACGCTGTTGTGGGTGAGGTTAAGGAGGGAGGCAGGTTCAGAGCCTTCTTCGGTGAGGAGAAGGTCGCTGACCTCCCGGTCAGCCTTATAGTGGAGAAGGCTCCCGTTTACAGGAGACCTCTGAGGAAACCGGCATACATAAACATGGTCTCCAGCTTTGACAAGAAGACGCTCCCTTCTGTAGATATTAGAGAGGCCCTTATAAAGGTGATCTCATCCCCCAACGTCTGCTCAAAGGAGTGGATCTTCAGCCAGTATGACTATCAGGTGGGAACAAATACGGTGGTGAAGCCGGGGGGCGATGCCGCCGTGATCAGACTCAAGTGGGTGTTGAAACCCGAGATAAGAACAGACAAGGGTATAGCAGTATCCGTTGAGGGAAACGGTAGGATGGTTTTCCTTGACCCCTACGAGGGTGCAAAATACGTGGTTGCGGAGGCGTGCAGGAACGTGGCATGTGTAGGGGCGAAACCCCTAGCCATAACGGACTGCCTTAACTTCGGGAACCCTGAGAGGCCGGAGGTCATGTGGCAGCTGACGAAGGCTGTGGAGGGCATGGCGGAAGCCTGCAAGGTTCTCGGTGTTCCCGTGGTCAGTGGGAACGTCTCCCTTTACAACGAAACCGTCGATAGGGAAGGAGCGAGGAACATCTACCCGACCCCGATAGTGGTCTGCGTAGGTGTCCTTGACAAGGTCAGCAGGTTCGTGGATATAGGGTTCAGAACGACCGGAAGCCTCCTGCTCATAGGGGACCTCTCAAGGGAGCCCGAGGTGGGAGGGAGCGAGTATCTGAAGGTGGTTCACGGCAAGGTATCGGGGAAAGTTCCGAAGGTGGATCTTGAGAAAGAAAAGAGGCTCATAGAGACGTTAAAACTCCTCATTGACAGAGGTCTGATCTTCTCCGCCCATGACGTCTCCGTAGGAGGGTTAGCGGTCACAGTCCTTGAGAGTCTCTTCAGATCAAGATTCGGAGCTACTCTTGAGATCTACTCCGACTCAAGACCAGACTTCTTCCTGTTCGCCGAGATGCCCACCCAGGTTGTGGTGGGGGTCAAGGACGGAGACCTTGATACGGTAAAGGATATAGTTGAAGCATCGGACCTGGACTGGATGTATATCGGTAAGATCACAGGTGAGAGGGTCTTCAGAGTGATCTTCAATGGAGATAAGGTCCTTGAGGAGGACCTTCAGCACCTTAAGGAGGTGTGGGAGAGATCCTTGGAGGAAAGACTCTGATATACGTTTATGTCCTTATAGGGGTTGTCTCCATTGACCTGATCACTAAGAGTCTTGCGGAGGAGTATCTCTCCTCAAGGGTCTATGACCCTCTTCCCTTTCTGAGGTTGATGCTCGTCTACAACAGGGGAGCAGCCTTCGGACTGCTCGCTGACTTTCCTGACTGGATAAGGTTGCCTGTCCTCATACTCACACCTATAGTAGCGTTTCTTATAACCTACATATACTCCTCAAGGGAGAAAAGCACAAGCCTAGCTGCTGCGATGGGGCTCATAGGCGGTGGTGCCATGGGAAACCTCTATGACAGAGTGTTCCTCGGTAAGGTGAGGGATTTCATACATCTCCACATCGGTGACATCTACTGGCCTGCCTTTAACTTGGCGGACGCGTCCATAAGTATTGCGGTCGGTATACTTATACTCAGGCATCTAAGGAGGAGATAGGACGTGTTCATATACATAGTTTTCTTCGGAGACATAGAGGAGAGGCTTATACTTGGGGTGGCGGGGAATGTGAGAAGAACATTCGGTCTTGACGTTAGGGTATCTTCAGTCCCGTTCCCGCCTAAGCTCGGCTACAACCCATCAAGGGACCAGTATCACGCTGGAACAATCCTCAGATACCTCGGTTCCCTTGATTTCCCAAAGCTAGTAAAGCTCGTAGGAGTTGTTAGCTTTGACCTTTACGAGGAGGGTCTTAACTTCGTCTTCGGGGAGGCGGACTTGGGCGGGAGGAATGCTGTTGTGAGTATAAACAGACTCAGACACCCTGACGAGGAGGTTTTCTTCTTAAGAGTCTTTAAGGAGGTGAACCACGAGATAGGTCACTGCTTCGGTCTTGGACACTGCACGGACCCGTCCTGCGTTATGAGTTTCTCCAGTTCGGTCAGAGACGTTGACAGGAAGGGAGAAGGCTTCTGTTCATCCTGCATGGACTTCCTGAAGAGTTCATTAAACCCTTATCTTAGGAATCCAGATCAGGACCCCCACAAACCACACCGCTGACAGGATCAGGTTGGCGTAGACCATATGATGGTAGCCTGTCTTTAAAAATATGCCACCCACGAGACCGCCCGTGAAAGCACCTATGAACTGACTCGTGTTGAAGACACCCACATAAAGACCCCTGGTACTCCTCCTGGTGATCTTGGTAAGCAGGGAAGGGAGAACCGGTTCAAGCAGGTGAAAACCTATGAAGAAGAGGAGTAACATAGCAACAACTCCTGTGAAATCAACCATAAAAGCGTGGGTCAGGAAGCTCGCTAAGATAAACGCTATGCCAACAGCGGTGATCTCCTTCACCCTACCCCTCATCTCCGCATAGGCTACCACGGGTATCATAACGGCAACCGAGGTCAGTATGACGGGCAGGTATATCTTCCAATGGTCAGGCTCGGGTATACCGTGGGTGTTTATAAGTTCAACCGGTACCACGGTGAATATACCGACCAGGAAGGTATGCAACAGGAATACGGAAGCGTTCAGAAACATG